>NZ_QAIQ01000450.1 GCF_003061105.1 Arthrobacter sp. HMWF013 | reverse complement strand
ATTCCCAAGTCTGTAGCCTTGGCTGCCAGGTTTTGGGGAGCCTCGAAATTCTGGACCTGCTGTGTCAAGTCCTGGTTTTGCTTGGTGAGGCTGCTTTGCTGGCCCCTGAGCTCGACCAACTGGTACTGCGATGTGGAGACGGAAATGTTCAGGACCAACACGGCTACCAATGCCACAGCCAGCATCGCAAAGCACAGCACCACAAAGGGAGCACGGCGCTTCCTCGGGGAAAAGCGCACCACAGACAGGGGGGTGCGTTCCTTGCGGCCGGCCCCGGGGCTCTTGATGGCCGGGGCGGTGCTGCCGGAGATCACCGGGAAGTTCTTGACGGCGGCGGTGCTCATGCTTCTCTCCTGGCTCTGATGCGTTCCACGGCCCGCAGCCTTGCTGAAGCTGCGCGCGGGTTCTCTGCGATTTCGGCGGCGGTGGGGACTTCGGTGCCCTTGGTCAGTGTCTTCAGGACTGCTTTATGTTCCTCGAGCTCCACCGGGAAACCCAGCGGCGCGGAGGATTTTGAGCCTGCCTGGAAGACGGCCTTCACGATCTTGTCCTCAAGGGAGTGGTACGACATGACGACGATGCGCCCACCCAGGGCAAGGGCGTCCACGGCAGCAGGGACGGCCCGCTCCAACACCTCAAGCTCCTCGTTCACTTCGATCCGGAGGGCCTGGAAGGTCCTCTTAGCGGGATGGCCGCCCGATTTCGCTGCGGCGGCAGGAACAACGGAACGGATTTGCTCCACCAGTTCCCCGGTGGTGGCGAATGGCTTGGCTGCCCTGGCCGCAACGATCCTGTTCGCGATCCGGCCGGCGAACTTTTCCTCGCCCCACTTGCGGATAATCCTGACGAGATCCTCTTCGCTGTAGTTGTTAACGACGTCTGCCGCGGTTTGCCCACGGCTGGTGTCCATCCGCATGTCCAGCGGCGCGTCAAACGAGTAGGCGAATCCACGCTCACGCTCGTCCAGCTGCAGCGAAGATACGCCCAGGTCCATCAGGATGCCGTGGACCTCGGAGACTCCCAGGTCCTCGAGCACGTCCGCTATTTCGTCGTACACCGCATGGACGAGGTCCGTGCGTGAGGCGAAGGGTGCGAGCCGCTCCCCCGCCAGGGCCAAGGCTTCCTCGTCGCGGTCTATGCCGATCAGGTGCAGGTCCTCGAAGCGCTGGAGCAGGGCCTCTGAGTGACCGCCCATCCCCAGCGTTGCGTCGATGGCAATGGGGGTTTCGCCCCGCAGTCGGGCAGCTTCGAAACCGGGGGCCAACAAATTGATGCACCGGTCCCGCAGGACCGGCACATGGCGTTCAGACGTTGGCTTGGGGTTTTCGTTCATGCCTTCGTCCTTCCTGCCGTTGGTGTGGTTTGTTGCTTCTTAATCCAGATCCCCATCCGCGCCTATCGTCCCGCCGGCCTGGCTCCGGGGAAGTGAGCCAGGTTGACGCTCTGATGGGCGGCTGGAGATCTCGTTCAAGAAGCGGTCCGCCGGGCTGTTCAGGTGATCACAGGATCCCCGGAATGGCATCGTCGGTTTCAGAAAATGCGGTTTCCTTTTCTGCCAGGTACTCATTCCAGGCCTGGGCATCCCAGATCTCGGCGCGGGTGCCTGCGCCGATGACGGCCAGTTCCCTGCCGAGGCCTGCGTACTCCCGGAGAGCGGCCGGAATGGTCACGCGCCCCTGCTTGTCAGGTACCTCGTCCGAGGCTCCAGAGAGAAAGACGCGGATGTAGTCACGTGCCTGCTTGGAGGAAATGGGCGCCTCCCGCATCTGCTCGTGAACACGTGCAAATTCCTGCTCACTGAAGACGTAGATGCAACGTTCCTGGCCCCTCGTGAGCACCAGACCGCTGGCAAGTTCCTCACGGAACTTTGCGGGGAGGATAATCCGGCCCTTTTCGTCCAGACGCGGCGAGTGCGTGCCCAGAAACACTGGCCCACCGCCTGTCTGCCGAAAGGAACTGCACATCCCCTGTGTTGCAACTACCCTCTTATGTCCTCCACATTACTCCACTTTCCCCCACAGTCAACGCAAAACGGTCCTGACCTCCCCCTTTTCGTGGTTGTTTGGCCCCTGAATGGCGCGGAAGCGTGCCGGTGGCGCGAAGTGGAGGAGTATCGGCCGTGCCGAAGCAGGCCGGTGGCGAAGTGGAGGAGAATCGGCCGCGCGGAAGCACGCCCGTGGCACGAAGTGGAGGAGTATGAGCCGCGCCAGTGGCGCAAAGTGGAGGAGTATGCGCCGCGCGGAAGGACGCCACTGGCGCAAAGTAGAGTATCCGCCGCGCCGCGGCGTACCCGTCGGGGCTAAATGCAAAAGACCCGCCGTAGCGGGTCCAGTGGGCGGCCATTATGGCCAGCGGGAGCAAAGTGGAGTGGCGGGAAGTGGAGTAGCCAGGCGATGAGCACCGGCTATTCCGGGGGGCGCACCGGAGTCAGCTGGATGATCAGACTGATCGGGACCAGAACAAATCAGGGCAGGGTGTCAGCGGGCAGAAGCAAAGCCTTCAGGATTCGTCCCGGCGCCGCTCGTCCCAGCGCTCCTCCAGGCTGCTCATGAAGGAACTCCGGGGCTTCCCGGCTTTGCCCGGCCCGGCGTTCTGTTTAGGCGCGGAGGCGTTGCGCATCGTGGCGAAGTAAACACCGGCACCCATGACTACAAAGCCCAGCACACCCACAATGATGAGTTGGGTGGTGACGCCGACCAGGAGCAACGCGATTCCCGCCAATGCGCAAAGCACACCAATGACGATGTGGCGGGTGGACCACGTTCGCCCGGGATCGGATCCCATGGAATTAGCGAACTTGGGATCGTCCTCGTGCAGCTGCTTCTCCAACTGCTCCAGCAGCTTTTGTTCGTGCTCCGAGAGCGGCATCACGACCTCCTTAAGTAGGCCAACGTCCGGGCTGGTCCCATCCAGTACTACTGATCCGACAACGACTGGCATGTCCGGGTGGTTCCCGCCCCGCCGACAATGGCGGAATGCGAAGCACCGGCATGACGCCGATGGAACGGCAGCACGTCAAAGAGGTCCGGCAGTAACTGAAAACTATGTACATATAAGGATAGTTTGTCGGGGGCCGTTCTGAAAGACGGCAATGACTTTCCCGGACCCCTCCTGCACCTGCTCGCGTCCCGTGTCATTGACCCTTCCCGGAGTCCAGGAGACTGGCGGGCAGGACCGATTTGTTTCCGAACTTCCGGCTGACCTGGTCCAGTGCCTGCTCGGCCGCCCGCCAGTTGTCATCCCGGCGGTCAAGGCTCAACTGCAGTGACGTCTGTGCGGTCTCCTCCAGCTGCTCGGCACGGATGCCCACCAGCCGGACAGTCATGGGCCGTTCGCCGACGGAGTCAAGCAGTTGGAGGGCCACGGCATGAATCAGCTGTGCGCTGTCCACTGGAGTGTGGACGGTCCGGCTCCTGGTGATGGTGGAGAAATCCGCGAACCGGAGTTTCAACGCCACGGTCCTGGCCACCATGCCGGAACTCCGCAGCCGTCCTGCCGTTCGATGGGCCAGCCGCAGCAGCTCGCGGCTGATGATGGCTTCATCGGCCGTATCCACTGCGAAGGTCTCCTCCGCGCCGATGCTCTTTTCCAGCCTCACCGGGGTGACCGGACGCGGATCGATGCCCCATGAAAGCCGGTGCACGTGCTCACCCGTAGCGCCCAGGACCTTCTTGAGGGAGGACAACGGCGTGGCCGCGACGTCCGCAACGGTATTGATGCCCATGCGGGCCAGGACATCCGCTGTCTTGGCGCCGATCCCCCACAGGGCACCGACCGGCAGGCTGTGGAGGTAGGGCACCGTCTCGTCCGGACCAATGAGCAGCAGACCATCAGGTTTGCAACGCGTGGAGGCAATTTTGGCAACGAACTTGCTGGCGGCAATTCCCACGGAGGCTGTGATACCCAGCTCGGCCGCCACCTGGCGCCGGACTTGCTCACCGATGGCGCGCGGCGGGCCCAACCGACGGATCGCGCCGCCGACATCCAGGAAGGCCTCGTCAACGCTGAGCGGCTCAACGAGTTCGGTGAAGGAGTGGAAGATCTCCATCAGCTGCCCGGAAACCTCGTAATAGAGCTTGTGACGCGGTTCTATGATGACGGCCTTGGGGCACATGCGTGCCGCAATCGCCATGGGCATTGCCGATTTGACGCCGAAAGCGCGGGCTTCGTAGGACGCCGAAAGGACCACCGAACGGTCTGCCGGAAATCCGACAATCACCGGCTTCCCGCGCAGTTCCGGACGTGTGCGAAGTTCCACGGATACAAAGAAAGCGTCCATATCCACATGCATAATGCAGTTGCGCCTGAGCTCCCGAAGCCCCGCTTCGGTGTACTGGTTGTTCTGCTCAAGCCCCACAACGGCAATCCTATCGGTTGGTACTGACTAAACTGGAGGCTGAATCCGGCATCAACCCCAGGAGGAAAGTCCCTGTGACGGTCATGAGAAACCTTAAGGCAACAGGATTGGCGGCTTTCGCCGCCAGTGCCATGCTGGCCGTCGCAGCCTGCACCCCGGCGGGACCCGAGGCGTCGGCGTCGTCCGCCGGCACCGCCTCGCCGGAATCCAGCGCCTCCACCGTCACGGCTTCCGCCAGCCCCACCTCCTCCCCCGGAACTTCGGCCACTGTGGGAAAAATCGTCGACGGTTTTCCCGAAAAGCTGCTTCCCCTGATGCCGGGAGCCACAGTGATATCGAGCAGTTTCGACAAGGCTGCAGCGCCGTCCACGGCGGCCCTGGTGGCCAGCATCCCTTCCCCGGCCGCCGCCGTCGTGGACTTCTATACCCAACATCTCCAGTCTCAGGGATTCAAAGCCGTTCCGGGCGACGCCGTGGGCTCCGTGGCTTCCAAGGACTTTGTCCGGAACGACTCGGAGACGGTCAACGTCGCCGTGGTCGAGGCTGCGGGTGTTGCCACCTTCACCATTGGAGCCAACGTTTCTGCTGAGTCTGCCCAGTGACTGTTTCGGAGCAACTCAGGCTGGAACAGACCGCCTTCGTCGCGGCGGTCGCCGGCGAACTGACGGACTTCCTCACGGAGCGGCAGGCCCTGATGGCCTCCATTTCGCCGGACATTGATCCCATCATGGGCTCCATCTCCAATCTGGTGACCGGGGGCAAAAGGCTCCGCGCCCTGATGTGTTATTGGGGTTGGCGCGGCGCGGGCGGGGATCCGTCCGCTACGCAGATCGTCACGGCAGGATCGGCCCTGGAGCTTTTCCAGGCAGCGGCCCTGATCCACGACGACATCATTGACCGTTCAGACACCCGGCGGGGCGGGCCCAGTGTCCATCGCCGCTTTAGCCAACTGCACCACGCCCAGGGCTGGGCATTGGACAGCGAACGGTTCGGGCACGCGGCCGCCATTCTCACGGGGGACCTGTGTTTGTCCTTCAGCGAGGAAGCGTTCACTGAGATCGGCGGGCAGGCCGCGTCAGGCAGCCGGGCACGGCTGATCTTCAACCTCATGCGCGCGGAGGTCATGGCCGGACAGTATTTGGACATCCTGGAAGAGGTAGCCGGTCCGGTCCGTGACCGCGCAGGCGCAGTGACCCGCGCCCAGTCCATCATCAGGTTCAAGTCCGCCAAGTATTCCACCGAGCATCCGCTGGCGCTCGGTGGCGCCCTCGCGGGGGCATCTGATGAACTGCTGCGCGGCTACTCGGCCTTCGCTTTGCCCCTCGGCGAGGCATTCCAACTGCGCGACGACGTCCTGGGAGTTTTCGGCGACCCCGTCACCACCGGGAAGCCTGCAGGAGACGATCTCCGTGAAGGCAAGCGGACGGTGCTGATTGCGCTGGCGCTGGATCAGGCCTCAGCCGCCGAATCAGCGTTTATCGATGCCAAGCTCGGCAGCCCTGAGCTGGGTGACGGCGATATAGCCGAGATCCGCCGGATCATCGAGGATTCCGGGGCGCTCCAGGCGACCGAGGTGCTGATCAGCGAATTCGGTTCGGCGGCCTTTGATGCGCTGGAACGGCTGCCGTTGGACGACCTGCCAAAAACTGCCCTGCGCAAGCTGGCGGAAGCGACCGTCAGCCGCGCCTCCTAAAGGGTCCGCTGCCTGGTCAGCCCCGCCGACCTGACCAGGCTCAGCTGGCCCGGGCCCTACCAGGCGAGGGTCTGGGCCCTGCGCCTGATTTCGGTCTTGCGGCCTTCCCGCAGCGCATCGATCGGCCGGCCGCGCAGTGAATCGTCGGCGGTGAACAGCCAGACGATCAGGTCCTCGTCGGAGTAGCCCGCGTCAGCCAAAACCACAATGGTGCCTTTAAGACTGTCAACCAGATGGCCGTCCTGAATAAAGGCCGCCGGCACTGAACGTATGCGCCGTTCCCCGACGCGCAAGGCCGCAAGGGCCCGTTCATCTATCAGGCTGTGGACTTTCGTAATCGATACGTCCAACAACTGCGCGACATCCGGCAGGGGCAGCCACTCGCCCACAAGGCTTTCTACGTTACTCACGGATCAAGGTTGCCACGGCCGGAGCCCCTGCGCCTAGTCAGTTTCTCCGCCGTCGGGACAAAATGCACGACACTCCACAAAAACTGTTGAACCGGTGAAGCCTGAATTCTTGTGCTAGGGGAAATTTCGTGAGAGATTCTCATAGATCACATTTGTAACAGGAATAACTTAAGTAACATTAGTATCAATAGTCACACGCTCATCCTTCCCGGCAGTTGAAGAAGAGGATCCCTTCCATGACGACGTCCCGCTCGCCAAAGCAGCCCCCCAGGCCGAGTCTGCCCATGATCGCCGTCACAACGGCGGCTC
>NZ_QAIQ01000449.1 GCF_003061105.1 Arthrobacter sp. HMWF013 | reverse complement strand
GACCATGACGGCGGTCCTGGTCTCCGGCAGCGCCCCAAGGTCAACCTCCTCGACGTCGAAAGCCAGGGTGCCCTCGAAAATTTCCCCGTCTTCACCCCCGGCGCACGAAAGCGTGATGGGCATACCATCCGTCAGGACCGTGGTGCCGTTGCCGGTACCCACAACGGCAGGCACCCCCAGTTCGCGGCTGACAATCGCGGCATGGCTGGTAGGACCGCCATGATCGGTCACGATCCCGGCGGCGCGCTGCATGATGGGCACCCAATCGGGGTCGGTCATCCGCGTCACCAGGATGGCACCATCCTGGAAGTCCTCGATGTCTTTCGCATCCCGGATCACGCAGGCAACTCCGTGGGCAATCGATTCGCCTACAGCAGCACCGGAAGCCAGCAGCCGTCCCGATCCGCGGAGGTGATAGACGCTGAAGACTGACTCGCTGCGCCGCGCCTGGACAGTCTCCGGACGGGCCTGGACCATGAACAGTTCCCCCGTTGAGCCGTCCTTGGCCCACTCCATATCCATCGGACGCCCATAGTGCTTCTCCACCGACACTGCCCACCGGGCAAGGGTCACAATCTCAGGGTCTGTAAGGACGAAGGAACGCCGCTCCTGGTCCGCGGTGTCGACGGTCCTGGTCCGTGCATGCCCGCCCCGGCTGTAAACCATCTTCCGTTCCTTGGAGCCCAGCGTCTTCTCGATGATGGGCTCAAACTGCGGGTCCGCCAGCAACGGCTTGAACACCTGGTATTTATCGGGATTGATGCTGCCCTGGACCACCGTCTCCCCCAGTCCCCACGCGGCACTGATGAGCACGCTGCGCGGGAACCCGGATTCCGTATCGATGGAAAACATCACCCCGGAAGCGCCCAGGTCCGAACGCACCATCCTTTGGACGCCGATGGACAGTGCCACCTCCAGATGATCAAAACCCTTAATTTCGCGGTAGCTGATGGCCCGGTCAGTAAACAGCGAGGCATAACACCGCCGGCACGCCTCCATCAGCTCCCGTTCGCCTGCGATGTTCAGGAAGGTTTCCTGCTGACCGGCGAAGCTGGCGTCCGGCAGGTCCTCGGCAGTGGCGCTGCTTCGGACGGCCACCGAGGCCGCCGTGCGTCCGGTCCGCGTGGACAGGGCCCGGTAATGTTCCCTGATTGCCGTGGCTATGTCCGGCGGAAACTGCCCTTCAAGGATCAGCTCACGGATGGCTTCGCCTGCCTCGCGCAGCGTTTTCCGCTCCCCGCGGTAGTCATCGATGGCGGCGCGGATTCCCGGTTCCAGTCCGTTGGCAGCGATGTAGGCACGGTAGGCGGAGGCAGTGGTGGCAAAGCCCTCCGGTACGCGGACGCCCGAACCCAGCAGCGAGCGCGTTAGCTCACCGAGCGATGCGTTCTTGCCGCCAACCGAGGGCACGTCGGACATGCCGACGTCTTCGAGCCACACCACGTGAACGTCAGTCAGTGTCATCCGTGCATTCATGGCTCGATCCTCCCGTGCCCGATACAGCCGAAGCAGAGGCTTAGGTCCTACGGCTTCCGCCCTTCGCCCGCCGCAGTGTCCGCTTGTACAGCCAGTCGGCAGCGAATACGGCAGGTACCGCCAAGGCCGCGACGGCGAAACCCGGCATGGGCGGCGGAAGCTGTCCCAGGACGGAGGACAAAGGGATCACATAGAGGCAGACCACCAGGGCACCGATTTCCGCCAGCACCGCCCCGAGCAGCAGCCGGTTGGAGAACCAGCCCAGCCGCCACGGCGGCAAGGAAGCGCTGCGGCATGCGAAGGCATTTGCCAGCTGGCCAAGCACTACGGCGGTAAAGGCTGCTCCGGAGGCCGCCATCAGCAGCGCGGAATCATGGGGGTCTCCGCGTGTCCACCCGCCGCCGAACAGCACCGTCGAAAACGCCGCCATAGCCACCGCTGCTTCTACGGGTCCCAGGATGCAGAACACGCGGAACATCAGGGCGCGGTCCATCAGGTGCCGTCTTTCCGGGGGCCGCTTCAGCACTCCTTTGCTGGGGGCTTCGCCGCCAAGGGCGAGCGCAGGAAGCAGGTCCGTGCCGATATCCAGGGCCAGGATCTGAAGTACGCCCAAGGCGAGGGGAAACTGGCCACCGGACAGGGCCCAGATGACGAACGGCGTCAGTTCGGCCACGTTGTCTGTCAGGTGGTAGGTCAGGAAGCGGCGGATATTCGAGTAGGTTGCCCTGCCTTGTTCTATGGCTGCCACGATCGTGCCGAAGTGGTCGTCCAGAAGCACCAGGTCAGCGGCTTCACGCGCAACGTCAGTTCCGCTGAGCCCCATCGCTACCCCGATGTCGGCTTCCTGCAGCGCGGGACCGTCATTGACGCCGTCGCCCGTCATGGCCACCACGTGGCCGCGGCTCTGCAGGGCCCTGGCCACGCGCAGCTTCTGTTCCGGGGACACCCGGCTCACCACGATGCCGTCCCTGTCGAGCAGGGCGCCGAGGATTTGCTCGTCCTCTGGAAGCTGGAAACCTTCGACCACGGTCTCCGGGGATCCCATCAAACCGATTTCCCTGGCAATGGCGGCGGCTGTGGCCGGGTGGTCACCGGTGATCATGCCGACCCGGATCCCGGCTCCGCGGGCAGTACTGATCACCTCGGCGACGTCCGGCCGCGGCGGGTCGTGGAGGGCGATCAGCCCCAGG
>NZ_QAIQ01000448.1 GCF_003061105.1 Arthrobacter sp. HMWF013 | reverse complement strand
GTGCCCCCGCCGTCCGGTGGAGGGGGCGGGGGCCTGGAAGGGGCGCGGGACGCAACCGGTCCAGGATGAGATCGAGGGCCATTCCGGTCACATGGCCGGCCGGCAGCGGAAGGTTTTCGTACAGCTCCTTCAACCGCTGAACAGTCGGGGAGGATGTGGCCATACCGGAACTGTAGCTCCGGGAAATCACCGGTGTCACTGCGAGCCGAACAGAAATTCCTTGGCGTGCGCAACCGCCTTGCGGAAGGCATCGTTCCGCAGCGCGACAAGGGGTTCCGGTTCGCCGTCGGCCGGCTCCAGGTAGCCGGTGTAACCGGGACGGAGGACCCAGATGTCGCCGGCCGGTGGAAGGTAAAACACTCCAAAGGACCGCTGCTGCCGTTCTTCGGCGGTCCATACCGGGACAACAGCCAGGGCGGCACCGGTGGCGGGGTTGATCCACTGGGCACGGGGCAGCGGCTCCTCGTGGGCTTCCGGGTCCAGGAATGGGGCGGTGCCGGCGCCCCAGCGCTGCTCGAACCGTTCATGGAACGCGGGAATAAGGTGGGAATCGTAGCGGCGCCACTCGCTCATTTTTTGGTCCGCCTCCTTGCGGTTTTGGGGCTGTTTAGGGGGCCTCACATGCGCGGTTCCGCCTTAGGTCCACGGACCGCTTTCCCAGCGCACGGGCATGATCCGGATGCTGGTCCCAGGCGCTGCCCTGGCGTGCACCTTCCGGACCGGGATCTGGCTCGCTGTTCCGCTCTCCGGCGCGCCTCCCGGAGGTGCTGTGCCTCCAGCGGCGGCGGCCCCTTCCGCACTGGCCGCGCCTCCCGCGATGGTGCGGTCGTAGGCGGCCCGCCGGACGGGGTCGCGAAGGACGAAGAAAGCCTGCATGATCCGCAGCAGTTCGGCGTCCTGTGCATCGCGTTCAGTTGTTGTGCCGGCGTGGACATCCGGGTGGTGGGTCCGCATCAGAGCGCGGTAGGCACGGGAAATCTCCTGCTGCGTGGCAGCGGGATTCAACCGCAGGGCGGCATAGTAATCGGGCTGGCTGGTCATGGGCGGGTAAGTTTCGGATTGGAACGGCCCGGAGCGCAGGCAGCGCGGGCTGCCTGCGCCCCGGCGTCCGGGACCTACGAACGGATCTCGTGCATGGATCCCTGCTTCGTTTCGATCTCGATCTTGCGCGGCTTGGCCTGCTCCGCGACCGGGATCCGGAGCGTGAGGACGCCTTGATCGTAACTGGCCTTGATGTTGTCCGTATCCAGCGCCTCACCCAGAATCAGCTGGCGGCTGAAGACACCACGCGGACGCTCGGAGGCCACCAGCTCGACGTTGGGCTGGGTGGGATCCTGGCGTTCCGCCCGGACGGTCAGCACGTTGCGTTCCACATTCAGGTCCACGGAATCCAGCTTGACGCCCGGAAGATCGAACGCCACCACGAATTGGCCGTCCTCCTGCCAGGCGTCCATGGGCATGGCAGCCGGCCGGGCAACGGTCCCGAAGACCTGCTGGGTGAGCCGGTCCAGCTCACGGAACGGGTCCGTACGCATCAACATCATCTTTCCACTCCTCTGGTAGAAGTTTGATCCAGTGTCCATATCCACGTCCATTTATCTATGGTGGTGGATATAGATTTTTTATAGCACCCGTGAGAGACTGATGCAACATCATCAGGGAAGGAAATTGGAGTGGACCCAGTTCGCGGGATTTCAGACCGGACAGCCCCCGCCCGCGCGGCCCGGCCGCTGTATGCCATCTCCGTGGCAGCCCAGTTGGCGGGGACCGGCCAGCAGAACATCCGGCTCTACGAAACCCGTGGCCTGCTCACCCCCACACGCACCTCGGGCGGCACGCGCCGGTACAGCGATGACGATATCGCCCTCCTGCTGCACATCGGGGAGCTGCTTGAACAGGGGCTCAACCTCGCCGGCGTCGCCAGGGTCCTGGAACTTGAGGCGGCCAACGCCAAGCTGCACCGTGCGTTGAGGCGTGCAAGGTCCCTGCTCGAGGAGTAGCGACCGTCCGCAGCTCAGGCCCCCCGGCCACCCGCGAGCCGGTAGGAGTCCTCCAGCAGTTCGCCAAGTTCCGCAACGGTGATCTTCGCCAGCCGGACCAGCACCAGCTGGGGCGATCTGTCATGGTGGGGCGTCCAGAAGAAGGTGTCCGGATCCGTGCCGGCCAAGGCGTCACGCTCGGCGGTTTTGACCGTCAGCACGCCCTCCTCCCAGATGCGGGCCATCAACGTCCTGGCGAACCAGGCGGGCTGCTCCCAGCTGGTTCGCTCAGTCACTCCTGGCAGTGCCAGGCACAACCTCCGGACGTCCGCCTCGGTTGCCACTCAGTCCCCCGGGGCGTCAGCTTTGGACAGTTCGCCGGTGATCCGCTCGCCGGGAATCCGGGCAGTCCGCCACGTATCCAGCGCAATGACGCCGCCAAGGATCATCAATGACAGGGATAGCGAAGCGAGTGCATCACTCGTCCAGTGGTAGCCCAGGTAGAGGCGGCTCAGCGCAGCCAGGACGATGCCGATGCCCGCGCCCACGAAACCAATAACGGCAGCCCTGGGGTTTTCGCGCCGGGAGAAAACCAGGAACGCTGTCACCAGCAGGAAGTCACAGGCCCCCAGCACGTGGCCGGACGGAAACGAGAAGGTGTGGTCGGCTCCGAAGAGCATCTGTTCCACCGGGGGCCGCGAGCGCCGGACGATCTGCAGGATGATCTGGGAAATCACCACGCCGGTGAGCATGGCCGCGGCGAGGACGATGGGACGCCAGGCATGCTTGGCGGCGAACCCCCAGGCCACTGTCACCACCAGCACGATAATGGGCAGGGCGACTGGACCGAAGACCACTGCGAGGAAGATCATCACAGCCGTCAGCGTCTCGGACCTGACCGAAAGCAGCCAGTTGCGGGCCGACTCATCGAAGGGCCATGGCGCCGTATTGCTGGCCAGCACGCCCACCAGGGTGGCAATGAACATCAGGAGACCGACGGCGACCAGCACCACCGAGGTCCGGTACAGACCGCTCCTCGCGGCCGGTTCCATGTAGCGTTCCTCCACCACGAACTTGTTGTGGAAGATACGCCAGAGGGCATTCTTCTTTCCGGAATCGCCTGACGTGCGTGGTCCTGCCTGCTCTGTCACTATGTTTTCCGCTCCGTGCCCATTGAGGAATTGCTTAGGGTGAAGATTATCCCGTCTGCGCGGAATTGGCCTCCCAACGTGCGGGGTAGCCTGACTCAATGGGCGTGATGAATGAACTGATTAACCGGCAGAACGTGGAAACGCTCGCGCAGGTCCTCGGGGAAGCGGCTCCGGGATCCTCCTGGGGGCACGTTGCCGGTGCCGCCGCCGAACTGGACGGGCTCAGCCTGCGCGCCCGCACAGACAGGATCAGCACTGCACTGCTCGCGGACATCCGGCTGATGCCGGAGCCGGGATTCCCGACGGCGGCACGCACCTTCCGGACGGCCCTCGGCTCAGCTGGTTTCACCGGCTGGATCATCTGGCCGGTATCCGAAACCGCCGTCACGCTTGCCCTGGAAACGGGTGCCGGGCCTGACCCTGCCGGCGATTTTGACGACTGCCTTGCCCTCCTGGCGGAGCTGACGCCCCGGCTGACCGGCGAATTCGCCATCCGCCGGCTGCTGGACAGGGACCTGGAGCGTTCCCTGCGGGTGATCCAGGGCTGGACCGGGCATCCGGATGAGCATGTGCGCCGGCTGGCAAGTGAGGGGACGCGGCCCTATCTGCCCTGGGCCGTCCGCGTTCCCGGAATTGTCCTTGCCCCGGAGGCAACCATTCCGTTGCTCGATGCCCTCTACCGCGATCCCTCGGACTACGTCCGGCGCTCGGTCGCGAACCATCTGAACGATGTGGCGCGGAACGCCCCCGCCCTGGTGGTGGCCACTGCAGAGCGCTGGCTGGCAGCCCCGGACGGCAACACCGCCCCGGTGGTCCGGCACGGCCTCCGGACCCTGATCAAGAATGCCCACCCCGGTGCGCTGTTACTGCTGGGGTTCGTTCCGGCGTCGCTCGCCGTGACGGGACCGCGGTTGGACCGGAAATCTGTGGCCCTGCCCGGTGAGCTGGCTTTCGACTTCGAGATCTCCAACACCGGAGCAGCGGACGCCAGGCTGGCGGTGGACTACGTGGTCCATTACATGAAGGCCAACGGCACCACCTCGGCCAAGGTCTTCAAGATCGGGGCGCTGACCCTGGCCGCGGGTGAGACCCGCTCCGTGACCAAGCGCCATGCCTTCCGGCAGATGACGACCAGGGTGCACCACGCCGGTGTCCATGCTTTGGAGCTGCAGATCAACGGGATCCGGCACGGGCACACGGAGTTCCAGGTGCAGGTCTGACCCGCACCCAGCCGGCAGCTAGCGCTGCGTGGTCCCGCTGGCGGTGGTGCCCAGCATGGACAGTTCGTCGCGGCTGGGCAGGCCCTCCCAGTCGCCGGCGGTACTCACCGCAAAGGCTCCGGTAACTGTGCCGCGCTGCAGGCGGCACGCAACGTCCCCGCCGTCGAGCAGTGCAGAGAGGTAGCCGGCGGTGAAGGCGTCTCCCGCACCGACGGTGTCAATGCTGGTCACCGCGACGGCGGGAGCCTCGATCCGGCCGGCGGCGGTGTGGACGCCGGCGCCGGCAGCGCCCCGCTTGACCACGACTTCCCCGACCCCCTGCTCCAGCAGCGAGGCAGCCATAGCGGTTTCGGCGTCGTCGGAGTTGCCCCCGTCCGAGGGCGCAGCGGCCACAAGGTCCAGTTCGTCGTCGGACGCTATCAGGACGTCCGTGTACCGGGCGAGCGGGCTCAGCGCGGCCCGGGCCGCCTCCCTGGACCACAGCCGGCTGCGGTAATTGACGTCGAGCGAGACCACAATGCCCTCGGAGGCGGCGCGCCGGGCCGCGTATTCAACGGCCTGCCGGGCTTCCGGGCTGAGGGCGGCGGTGATGCCGGTAAGGTGCAGCACCCGCGGGCCGGCAGCCAACGCCCGGTCCACGTCCTCCCGGTTGAGCGTGGAACCGGCCGAACCGGCGCGGTAATAGAACGCCCGGGTGATGTCGGCCGTCCTCTGCTCGAGGAACATGACCCCGGTGCTGCGGGCCTCATCCACGCGGTGATGCGTACCGATCCGTTCGGAGCGCAACTGCCGCAGGATGTATTCACCCTGCGGATCTGCGCCCACAACTCCTGCCCACACCACACTGTGGCCCAGCCGCGCAACGCCCACGGCAACGTTGGATTCCGCGCCCGCAACATGCATGTCCAGGCAGCCGCCCGCAGACAGGGGTCCGGCGGACCGCAGCGAAACCATCGACTCGCCGAAGGTCAGGAGGTCCACGGCGGAGCTCACCGTGCACCCGTCGCGGCGGTCCTGCGGGTAAACGAATCTGCCAGGTCCACAAACGAGCGGGCCCGCCCGCGCATCGGGGCAAGATCACCGCCTGAGCCGGCATCGCCGAAGAGCGGTCCACCGAGGCCGACGGCGATCGCCCCGGCTTCCCAGTAGCCGGCCGCTTCGTCAAGGCCCACGCCGCCCACCGCGATGAAGGGGATCGCAGGAAAGGGATCGCGCAGTGCTTTCAGGTAGCCGGGGCCGCCGATGGAAGCCGGGAACAACTTGACGGCGGTGGCCCCGCGGTTCATCGCCTCATAGGCCTCGCTGGGCGTCAGGGCTCCGGCCAGAACAGGGATTCCCCGCCCTGCCGATTCCCTGATGGATTCTGCAAGCGAGGGCGTGACCATAAACTGGCCGCCGGCCTCCACCACGTTGTCCACGTCCTGGACCGTCATAACCGTTCCCGCCCCAACGTAGCAACCTGCGGGCGCGGCAGCGCGGACCTCGCGGATCGCCGCCAGCGCTCCCGGGGTAGTCAGGGCTATCTCGACGAACCGGAATCCTTCCTCCATCGCAGCCAGGGCCGCCCGTGCCCCGGCCGCCCCGTCAGTGCCGCGCACGATTCCCACGAGGCGGGACTCCCGGATTCCGGCCAGCAGGCCCCCGGGCGTTACTTCGGTGCTGTCAGTCATGCTGTTCACCATTCTGCGAACGCTCCATCCGGGTGGCGCCAGACCGGCCCGCGCCAGGCGTGGCCGCGCTTGTCCGCCGCACGCACCACCGCCTCGTCGATTTCGATGCCCAGGCCGGGGCCGGTCAGCCGCTCAATGTGGCCGTCCACGAACTTCAGCGGGGACTTGTCCACCACGTAGTCCAGGACTTCGGCACCCTTGTTGTAGTGGATGCCGATGCTTTGCTCCTGGATGAGGAAATTGGGGGTGGCAAAGCCCACCTGCAGGCACGCGGCCAGGGCCAGCGGACCGAGCGGGCAGTGGGGTGCCAGCTGGACTTCATAGATTTCCGCCAGGGAGGCGATCTTCCGCACTTCGGTGATGCCGCCCGCGTGGGACAGGTCAGGCTGTGCCACGGCGATCCCGGCCTGCAGCGCGGGCAGGAATTCCTGCCTGCTGTACAGCCGTTCCCCGGTGGACACGGGGGTGGTGGTGGAGGAGGTCAGTTCGCGCAGCAGATGGGTGTTTTCCGGGACCAGCGGCTCCTCCAGGAAGAACGGCCGGTACGGCTCCAGGAGCGGCGCAACACGGCGGGCGTTGGCGAGGCTGAAGCGGCCGTGGAAGTCCACCGCCACGTCCCGGTGCTCCCCGAGGACTTCGCGGGCCGCGGCAACCCGGCGGACCACGCCGTCGAGCTCTGCCACCGAGGCGATGGGGCTCATCCGGCCGCTCGCGTTCATTTTGACGGCGGTGAGTCCCACCTCCAGCTGGGCGCTGATCTGGTCCGCCACCTCATTGGGTTCGTCCCCGCCCACCCAGCCGTACATCCTGATCCGGTCGCGGACATGGCCGCCCAGGAGCTGGTGCACGGGCGTGTTGAAGTGCTTGCCTGCGATATCCCAGAGGGCCTGGTCCAGGCCGGAGACGGCGCTGGCCAGGATGGGTCCGCCGCGGTAGAAGGAGCCCTTGGTCATCACCTGCCAGTGGTCCTCGATCCGTAGCGCGTCGTTGCCGATCAGCACCTCGGAGAGCTGCTCGACGGCGGTGCGGACCGTTTCGCTGCGGCCCTCGCAGGTTGCCTCGCCCCAGCCGACGATGCCGCTCTCCGTTTCGATCCGGACAAACAGCCACCGCGGTGCGACCAGGAAGGTTTCTATTCTGCTGATAAGTGTCATGCCGGCTAGCCCTTGGTAGCGCCGGCAGTCATGCCGGAGACGATGTATTTCTGCGTGAAGAGCGCAATGATCATGATGGGGACGGTGACCACGGTGGCGGCCGCCATGAGGCCACCCCAGTCGATGCTGGCGTACGAGACGAAGTCGAAGATGGCCACGGGAAGCGTCTTGGTTTTGGAACCGGAAAGCACCAGGGCGAACATGAAGTTGTTCCACGAAAAGATGAAAGACAGGATGCCGGCGGTGGCCATTCCGGCGACGGACAGCGGCAGCGTGATCAGCCGGAAGGCGCCGATCGGGGTGAGGCCGTCCACCTGGGCTGACTCCTCCAGCTCCAGCGGCAGGGAATCGAAGTAGCTCATCATGATGTACACGATCAGGGGAAGCGCCACGAACATGTGGCTGAGGATCAGCACCTCGAACCGCCCCACCATCCGCAGGTTGGAGAACACGTAGTACCAGGGCACCAGCAGGGAGACGCCGGGGATGACGCGGGCCATCAGGACCACCAGGGCCGAGCGGTGCATGGTGAAGCGGCTCATGGCGTAGGCGGCCGGTACGCCGAGAATGAGGGACAGTGCCGTGGAGACGAAGGCTACCCAGAAGCTGTTGAAGATGAAGACGAAGTAGTTGTTCCGCTGCAGCACGTTG
>NZ_QAIQ01000447.1 GCF_003061105.1 Arthrobacter sp. HMWF013 | reverse complement strand
CCGCCGTGCCGAGCTTCCCTTCAGCACTACCTATCGGCTCCTGGGTTCCCTGACCCGGGACGGATTTGTGGACTATGAGCCGGATGGCCGCCGCTATCACCTGGGCCTCCGGATCTTCCAGCTGGGCCAGCGGGTCTCCAATCACCATGGATTCGCCGGTACGGCCATGCCGGTCCTGCGGCGCGTGACAGAGCAGACGGGCGAGGCCACCATCCTTAGCGTCCGCGACGGCCGTCACCACCTCACTGTGAACAAGGTGGACGGCCCGCAAACCTTCCGTGTGACCAGTGATCCCGGTCATCTGGGTGCACTGCACGCAACCGCGGTTGGCAAGGCCTTGGTGGCCTTCGCCGAGGATGCGGAGCGTGAAAGCCTCATCGAAGAGCTGGAACTCGAGCCGCTGACCGAGCACACCATCACCGACCGCGGGGTCTTCCGCGCGGAAATGGAGAAGGTGCGCCGGCAGGGCTTCGCAGTCATGGATGAGGAAAACGAGAACGGGATGCGCGCCGTGGCTGTGCCGCTCCTCAATTCCCAGGGCCACGCCTTCGCCTCCCTGGCCACTGCCGTGCCGGTTTTCCGCCTCAGCATGGAGGCCCTCCTGGCGCACGTCCCCCTGCTGCAGGAAGCTGCCGCCGAGCTGGCCGCGCGACTGCCGCAGCGGTGATGCGGGGGCCCGGACCGGGAGTCAGCGCCGCGCCGGACCCGGAGCCGTCAACAACCCCCGCCAACATTCTATGTTCGTATGCCGAACAAGAGTGCGAGAAGTGAACAAGTGTTGTACTGTAATCCCTATCACCGGCCCGCCGCGTCCGCCCAGTGCGACGCCGCCCGCCAGGTGCCGTACCAAAGGAGCTGCCCGGATGAGCAATCGAACTGAGTCCTACCTCGTGGGACTGGTCGGCGATGGCGTGATGCCGTCACTCACCCCGCCCATGCACGAACGCGAAGGTGATGTGCAGGGCCTGCGCTATCTCTACCGCCCCATCGACCTGCTGGAGCTCGGACTGACCGGTGAAGCTGTGGGCGACCTGCTCAACAGCGCCCGCAGCCTCGGCTTCAACGGCCTGAACATCACCCACCCCTGCAAACAGCTTGTACTCCAGCACCTGGATGAGGTTTCCCCGGACGCCCTCAAGCTGGGCGCCGTGAACACCGTTGTGATCGAGGACGGCCGGTTCATTGGCCACAACACGGACTTTTCCGGCTTCGCCTCCGCCCTTGCCTCCGGACTGCCGGGAGCGAAACTTGACCGGGTGGTCCAGCTCGGCGCCGGCGGTGCCGGTTCCGCCGTCGCTTACGCCCTGCTGACCGCCGGAGTTCAGGCACTGGACCTGGTGGACGTCGATCCCGCCCGCGCCGCGGCGCGCGCCGGGGAACTGGCCGGCTTCTTCCCGGGCCGCACCGTCACGGCGCGTACGACGGCGGAGCTGCCGCAGCTGATGCCCCTGGCCGACGGTTTGGTGCACTGCACGCCGGTAGGAATGGCCGCCCACCCGGGAGCTCCGCTGGATCTTGATCTGCTCGAACCACGGCACTGGGTGGCGGACATCGTCTACCGTCCCATCGAGACCGAACTGGTGTTGGCTGCCCGGGCCAAGGGCTGCGAAGTCCTGGACGGCGGGCGGATGGCTGTTGGCCAGGCTGCGGATGCATTCCGGATCTTCACAGGGCTGACGGCCGACGCTGACCGCATGCGCGGCCACTTCCTGGAGCTTGTGGCCGCTGAAGAGGTGGCCGCCTGATGCGCACCGGAATCGCCACCGTCTGCCTCTCCGGCACCCTGAAGGAGAAGATGCAGGCCTGCGCCATCGCGGGCTTTGACGGCATCGAAATCTTCGAGCAGGACCTGGTGACCTCGCCGCTCGCGCCGGAGGACGTCCGGAAAATGGCCGCAGACCTTGGCCTGACGCTGGACCTGTACCAGCCCTTCCGCGATTTCGACAGCGTGGAAGAGGACCTCCTCGCCGCCAACCTGCGCCGGGCCGAAGCCAAATTCAAGCTCATGGAGCGGCTCGGCATGGACACTATCCTGGTCTGCTCCAACGTGGCCACGGCCAGCATCGACAGCGACGACCTCCGCGCCGAACAGCTGGGCCGCCTGGCAGCCCTCGCGGGGGACCATGGCGTCAAGGTTGCCTATGAGGCCCTGGCCTGGGGCAAATACGTCAGCGATTACGAACATGCCCACAAGCTGGTGGAAGCGGTGGACCACCCCAGCCTGGGCACCTGCCTGGATTCGTTCCACATCCTTTCCCGCAACTGGGACACCGCTCCCATCGAAGCCTTCAACCCGGAGAAAATCTTCTTCGTCCAGGTTGCCGACGCGCCCAAACTCTCCATGGATGTGCTGTCCTGGAGCCGGCACTACCGGGTGTTCCCGGGCGAAGGTCAGTTCGAGCTGGCCAAGTTCATGGGCCACGTGATCCGGGCCGGCTACAGCGGACCGGTGTCGCTGGAGATCTTCAACGATGTCTTCCGCCAGTCGGACGTGGAGCGCACCGCCGTTGACGCCATGCGCTCGCTCATCTGGCTGGAGGAACAGAGCGCCAAGTGGCTGGACGCCAACGCCCCTGTACTGGCAGCCGCCAACGCCGCCGGCAATGGTGCCGCAGCTTCGAAGGCCCCGGGCCGCCGTCGTTATCCCATGGAACTGGCCACCCTGCCCCAGGTTGCCGAGCCGGCGGGATACAACTTCGCCGAGGTCCGGGCCGCTGACTCGAAAGTCCTCGAAACGGTCCTGGGCCAGCTGGGCTTCGAGTTCAACGGCCGGCACCGCACCAAGGACGTGCAGCTCTGGTCCATGGGCCACGCGCGGGTGATCATCAACGAGCAGGCTGCCACGCACGCCGAGCCGGCCATCGCCGCATTGGGGTTCGACGTCGAATCTCCGGTGATTGCCGCCGCCCGCGCCCAGCAACTGAAGGCCCCCGCGGTCCCGCGGAAGACACAGGCCAACGAGGAGATTTTCCAGGGCTTCGCAGCCCCGGACTCCACCGAAATTTTCCTGTGCCAGGGCAGCCCCGACGGCACCGCAGCCTGGACGCGCGAGTTTGGCGAAGGCCTCGAGGTGCCGGCAGCCGGCGCCACGGCCGTGATTGACCACGTCAACCTGGCCCAGCCCTGGCAGCACTTCGACGAAGCCGTCCTGTTCTACACCAGCGCGCTGGCCCTGGAGCCGCAGCCGTTCGCCGAGGTTCCCAGCCCCACCGGTCTGGTGCGCTCGCAGGTCATGCTCACCGGGGACCGTTCGGTGCGGCTTGTGCTGAACCTCGCCCCGCTGATGCAGCAGGACGGCGCCTCCGGACCCGGGTCAGCCGCTGGGACAGGCGCGCGCAGGACGTACCAGGAACACATCGCCTTCGCCGTGGATGACCTCGTGGCCACCGCCCGGGACTGCCAAGCCCGCGGCCTGGAGTTCCTGCAGATTCCGGCCAACTACTACGAGGACCTGGACGCCCGTTTTGGCCTGGCCCCGGATTTCCTGGCCACGCTGCAGGAACTGAACCTCCTCTATGACCGCGACGCCGACGGCGAGTTCCTGCACTTCTACACCGCCACCGTGGGCAGCGTGTTCTTCGAAATGGTGGAACGACGCGGAGCCTACGACGGCTACGGCGCACCCAATGCGCCCGTGCGGCACGCCGTTCAGTACGACCAACTAAGCCGCACCACCTGATCCCGCCCACACCGATCTGACCCATCCACAGAGCAGTACCGCACACCGAACAGAAACGAGAGGAGCCAGCCGTGACGCAAGAAACCAAAGCCGAGCTTGAAACGGATGAGCTTGTACCCCCTGCAGAACCGAAGGCAGGACACGCCCCCCTGGACGCAGCAGTGGAGACGCAGCAGGATCTCAGTGCAGAGATCAAGTCCATCGGGGAGGCTTATGCCCAGGCCCTGAAGGGCGGTACCCCGGCCGAAGTGCAGCCGCGGCTGGACTACCCGCCGTACCGCAGCAGCATCTTGCGGCACCCCACCAAGGACCTGCACCACGCCGATCCGGAGACCATCGAGCTGTACTCGCCGGCGTTCGGCCACCAGGACGTCCACGCCCTGGAATCGGACCTGACCATCCAGCACAACGGCGAGCCGCAGGGCGAGCGGATCATTGTTGCCGGGCGTGTGCTCGATGGCGACGGCCGGCCTGTCGCCGGCCAGCTGGTGGAGATCTGGCAGGCCAATGCTGCCGGCCGTTACATCCACAAGCGCGATCAGCACCCGGCCCCGCTGGATCCCAACTTCACCGGCGTCGGCCGCTGCATCACGGGCCCGGACGGCTCCTACCGGTTCACCACCATCAAGCCCGGCGCCTACCCCTGGAAGAACCACCTGAACGCCTGGCGTCCGGCGCACATCCACTTCTCGCTGTTCGGAACCGAGTTCACCCAGCGCATCATCACCCAGATGTACTTCCCCGGGGACCAGCTCTTCCCGCTGGACCCGATCTACCAGACCATCGTGGACCAGGATGCCCGGGACCGCCTCGTGGCTGACTACGATCACAACCTCACCGAGCCCGAGTGGGCCCTGGGCTACAACTGGGACATCGTCCTGACCGGTCCCAAGCGGACCTGGACCGAGAACGAAGCGCTTGGCGCAGAAGGCGATGAGGCATAGGCAGATGAGCAACCAGACCAAACTCACCCCCACGCCAGGCCAGACGGTGGGCCCCTTCTTTGGCTACGCCCTCCCCTACGAAAAGGACCGCGAACTGCTGGCCCCCGGCTCGCCCGGCTCCATCCGCCTGCAGGGCACCGTGTACGACGGCTCCGGTGCCACCGTCCCGGACGCCATCCTGGAAATCTGGCAGCCGGACTCGGAAGGCAAAGTGGTGGACCGGACCGGTTCGCTGGTCCGCGACGGCTACACCTTCACGGGATTCGGCCGCAGCTCCGTGGGCAACTCCGGAGTTTTCACGTTCACCACGGTCAACCCCGGGCCCACTGAAGAAGGCTCGGCACCGTTCATCGCCGTCGCCATCTTTGCCCGCGG
>NZ_QAIQ01000446.1 GCF_003061105.1 Arthrobacter sp. HMWF013 | reverse complement strand
GACCTGCAGGGGCCGGGGCCGGAGGCGTTGAACGATCCCGCGTCAGCGGACTTACCGGGCCCGCTGAACGGATGGCAGCGCTGGTCATCGACGGACCAGACCCTGTCGCCGCAAGGCCGCCCTGTGGTACGAACGAATTGTATGAGGCGGTGCCTGGATCATGTGCAGGGACAACTTCACCTGCGGCAGGGGCCAATGCGGGCTCGGCCACTGTCGAGAGCCCGCCGGAACCGGCTGTTTCCCCTGCAGGCAGTCCGTCCAACGCGCCAGGCAGGGCAACCGGCACGTCAACCGGCAGCGGCGGCACGGTGCCACCGGTCAGCTCCACCACGGGCCGCAGCACAGGCTCAAGAACCGGCAGGGCCGCAGCGAGCGGAGGGGCGACAGTCTCAACGAGGGCTGCCGTAGCGGAGTCGGCTCCTGCGGCCACCGGCACGGCCAGGGCCGAGACGGTGTCTGCTGGAACAACCTGATTCACAACGGGCACAGTGGCTGCGAGATGATCGGCTGCACCTGCCACAGTTCCCGCCAGGGGCTCCAGGAGCCCGGCGGAACCGGATGGCTGGGTTGCGGGAGAAACGGCGTCCTGGAGCGGCGCAACCGCGCCCGTCAGGGGAGCCGGGAGTGACGAAACGGAGGATGTCAGCCCGCCCACAAGCGAGCCGGACTCGGTGGACGAGTCTGCCACCGCGGCAGTGGAAGACAGCGTCAGCCAGGCAACCGTTGCCGCGCCTGCAAGGACGAAGGGCCGGAGCGCACGCCATGGCGAACGAGCTTTAGCCATGCGTACCACCCCCAGTGCCGTTGAAACGGACGATTTCTACAGCGTATGACTTTCCTGTGCAACGCGTCTAGGGAAAAAGGGAATTTAACCAGCAAACTTACTAATTAGTTTATCGGTGCGTCGATAATCATCATCGGCACGACAATCCTGTTTACCGCTTAAGTCACCGACGCTTCCAGGAAGGCGTGACCTTAGTGCGCATCATTCGGGTAGCTGACGCCCAGCTGGCCGCGGACCCCGTCGAAGAGCCGCATGGTCCTGATCGAATCCTCCAGAGGCATGACTGGGCTCTCGGTGAGGCCCTGCTGGATACAGCGCGTCACCTCGCGGAGCTCGTAGGTGTAGCCACGGCCGACGACGTCGAACGGCTCGGTGCGCAGCTCGCCGAGGCCGATGCCAACCACCAGCTCCCGCGGGTTGTTGATGGAACCCAGACTCTGCATGTACCCCAGGCTTCCCGCGACAGTCGCCGTGCGTGGCCCGTGCGCGAGGAGGGAGGAGGTCAGCTGGGCCTGGGCGCCGTGGTTGTAGCCGAGCGTCAACGCATTCTGGGCGTCCACGCCGTCGTCGTTGATGAAACCGGTGGCACTGACGGTCTGCGGGAATCCCAACGTCCCCACCGCCCACAGCAGCGGGTACACCGTGATGTCAAGGAGGGCTCCGCCGCCGTCCTGCCGGGCCCACAGCCTGGAGGTGGGGGAGTAGGGGGCGGGAAAACCCAGATCGGCGGTCACCCAGTGCACATCTCCCAGTTCACCGGAAGCCGCAATCTCGAAGGCCCGCTGCATCGACGGCAGGAACCGGCTCCACACAGCCTCCATCAGGAAGAGCTTGCGTTCACGTGCCACCGCCACGAGCTCGCTGGCTTCCCTGGCATTGATGGTAAACGCCTTTTCGCACAGGACGTGCTTGCCGGCGTTGAGCGCGGCAAGCACGATCTGGTGGTGCTGCGCGTGCGGAGTGGCGACGTAGACCACGTCCACGGCTTCATCGGCGAGCAGCCGCTGGTAGCCGTGGACGCCGTCGTCGTCCCAGTATGACCTGCCGAAACCATAGGCGGCGGTGAAACTCTCCGCCGTGTCCCGGCCCCGCGAGCTGACGGCATAGAGCTCGGCGTCCGTGAGCAGCGCCAGGTCCTGCGACACCGACCGGGCAATCCCGCCGGTGGCGATGACACCCCAGCGAAGGGTCCTTCCGGTGGCGGACTGCGGGTCCTGATCGGACTGGCTGAACAACCACGGCGTGGGAATTAGCGCGCTCATGGTGCCCATCCTCTCATTCAGACCGGTGCCGACGTCGGATCAGCAGGGATCTCAGGCCATGGCCCGGGCAGGTTCCTCCGTGAGTTTGCCTTGCTGGAGCCGGAACCGGCGGTCAGTCTTGTTGGCAAGCGCCCTGTCGTGGGTGACCACCAGGATGGTGGTGTTGTGGTCACGGCTGAGCGCGCTCAGGAGCTCGATGATGTGGTCTCCGGTCTGCTCGTCCAGGTTTCCCGTGGGCTCGTCGGCCAGGATCAGCTTGGGTTCATTGGCCAGTGCCCGTGCGATGGCCACCCGCTGCTGCTCGCCGCCGGAGAGCCGGTTAATCCGCCGGACCTGCTTGTCGGGGTCCAGTTGCACCTGGGCCAGGAGGTCCCTTGCCCGCTCCAGCCGCTGCGCCTTGCGGATGCCGGCAAACTCCATCGGAAGCATCACGTTGTCCACGGCGGACAGGTTGGGGATCAGGTTGAACTGCTGGAATACGAACCCGATGTCCCGGCGCCGGTACTCGGTCAGCTTGCCGTCCGGCATGCCGGCCAGGCTGACGCCGTTGACGACGACGTCTCCGCTGGTGGGTTTGTCCAGCGCACCCAGAAGGGACAGCAGGGTGCTCTTGCCGCTGCCGCTTTTGCCCACAATGGAGGCCAGCGTGCCCTGCTCGAGGACGAAGCTGACGTCGTTGACGGGTTTGATGGTGCGGTCACCGGAGTTGAAGGTGCGGACCAGGTTCTTGACTTCAATCATGGCTATTCTCCTCGCAGGACTTCGATGGGACGGATGCGGGCTGTAAGCAGCGCGGGGATGAGCGCTCCGATGATGGCCACGCCAAATACCGCGGCGATTCCGGCGGCGATGACGCCGGGGGAGGCGCTCGCTGTGACGGAGGTCAGCAGCTGGGAGGCGCCGCCAAGGGGGCCGCCCGTTCCACCCGGGAACCCTGCCCCGCTGCCCGGCATTCCGGCGCCGCCGGCCGCGCCGGCCATGGCAGCCCCGCGCCCGGTGGTGGCCGCCGTCGTCGTCGTGGTGGTGTTGGTGCTGATCAGTGCCGAGGCGATGCCCCCGCTGGCGAAGGAGGCAATGGCCGCGCCTACTGCGCTGCCCATGGCCACCAGGACCAGCGCTTCAAGAACGAACTGCAGTCCGATGGTGCGGTTGGGGGCGCCGATGGCCTTCAGCACACCGATTTCGCGGCGGCGTTCGCGGACCAGCATCACCATGATCAGGAGAATGA
>NZ_QAIQ01000445.1 GCF_003061105.1 Arthrobacter sp. HMWF013 | reverse complement strand
CGGTGACGGGGAATCCGGCGTCCCGTGAGTAGGTCTTCGTCGACGCGTTGTAGCTGAAACGGTGAAGCTCCGCGGACCCGGAGGTCACCGCCTCCTGGGATGGTGGCGAGCTCCACTCCGAGAGCACAGTCGAGCCCGACACGACGTAGAGCTTGGCGTCCTTTGCGTCCCAGAGCGCATCACCGCGCGCATTCGCCCGGGCATCAACGACCGTTTGCGTCTCCTGCCACGTCTGCGTAGCGACGTCGAGCTTGTGGATCTTGGTCGCATTCGCGGACGCGCTCCACAACAGCCCCCACCAGCTCCCGTCCTGGAACCAGAGCTTGCTCTGGGCCTTGTCCGCAGTGGGGGTGGTGACTCCGTCGCCTTCGTATGATGGCCCAGGCGTCCCGACATCGGCCGCCTGGGCGGTGACAGGAAGCGCGACAATGGCGGCCGCAGCGACTAACAGAGCGATGAAAAGGCGTAGTAGACGCATAGTTGGCCCTCGGAGTTGTGTCGGTGGACTAATTTCCTGCTGATCAGTGCAACTGCTGCAACCATGAATTCGCCGAAGCCCAGCTCAGGGCGATATTTATGCCGTCGGTGGAAGGCGGAGGCCATTTCATCACCTCCCGGAGGGATGAGCTTACGTCCGGCCGGCATACCCTGAGCCGGAGCGGAGCCAGATAGGGGAGGCTGAAGGGGGCATTACGTAGCCGTTAGGTAGGCGAACCTCAAGATCTGGCCCGCTCGTCGTGAATCTCCTACCGCTCGGCGCATTAATCGTATGTTTGCTTAGTATCTGCACCATGATTGCCGGAGGCGTTTTTCCCGTTGCGGGTCTTGCGCCTCCAGATCGCTGGACACCGACGTACAGCGACAGGCAAAAGGGAGCACATATGGGCTGGCTTGACCGTGAACGAACTGTTGCCCCGCCGGGATTCAACCGCTGGCTGGTCCCGCCCGCGGCGCTCGCCGTCCACCTCTGCATCGGCCAGGCGTACGCCACCAGCGTCTACAAGACGGCACTGGTCAAGCACTTCGGCGCCAGCCTCACCGAGATCGGCGTGATCTTCTCCATCGCCATCGTGATGCTTGGCCTCTCGGCCGCGATCATGGGCACCTGGGTGGACAAAAACGGGCCGCGCAAGGCGATGTTCACATCGGCCATGTTCTGGGCCAGTGGCTTCCTGATCGGCTCACTGGGCATCTTCACCAGCCAGCTGTGGCTCGTCTACCTCGGCTACGGCGTGGTGGGCGGCATCGGCCTGGGCATCGGCTACATCTCGCCGGTGTCCACCCTGATCAAGTGGTTCCCGGACAGGCCAGGCCTGGCCACCGGCATGGCCATCATGGGCTTCGGCGGCGGCGCGCTGATCGCCAGCCCCGTCTCCACCGCACTGCTGAAGATGTACGATCCCAACTCCGGTGCCCAGGGCTGGGTGGCCAGCGGGGACGCCGTCGGCAAGCTCTTCCTCACCCTCGCCGTCGTCTACCTCGCGTACATGCTCTTCGGCGCCTTCACCATCCGGGTCCCCGCCGAGGGCTGGAAGCCGGCTGGGTTCGACCCGTCCAAGGTCAAGGCCGCCACGCTCGTCACCACGGACAACGTCTCCGCCAGGAATGCCGTGAAGACCAGGCAGTTCTGGCTCGTCTGGATCGCCCTGTTCTGCAACGTCACCGCCGGCATCGGCATCCTGGAGCAGGCCGCGCCGATGATCCAGGACTTCTTCCGCCAGCCCGACGGCGTGTCCCTGGTCAGTGCCGCAGTTGCTTCCGGCTTCGTGGGGCTGCTCTCGATCGGCAACATGTCCGGCCGCTTCGCCTGGTCCGCCACCTCGGATGTGACCGGGCGGAAGCGCATCTACATGGTGTACCTCGGCGTCGGCGCGGTGCTGTACACGGTGCTGGCCCTGGGCGGATCCAGCAGCACGTTCCTGTACGTGGCGCTGGCGTTTGTCATCATCTCCTTCTACGGCGGCGGCTTCGCCACCGTCCCTGCCTACCTGCGGGATCTCTTCGGGACCTTCCAGGTGGGCGCCATCCACGGCCGGCTGCTGACCGCGTGGTCCGCTGCCGGCATCGCCGGTCCGCTGATCGTCAACGCGTTCCTGGACGCCCAGGGCAAACCCGGCCAGCTGGACGCCGCGTCCTACCAGCCGGCGCTGCTGACCATGGTGGGCCTGCTGGTGATCGGCTTCGTGGCCAACCTCCTGGTCAAGCC
>NZ_QAIQ01000444.1:2323-3295 GCF_003061105.1 Arthrobacter sp. HMWF013 | reverse complement strand
GCGCCAGGATAGGCAACAACGTCCAGCTGCACTCCATGCCGCCGGTCACTGGCCTGCTTTCTTTGGGCAGCGGCTGCAACGTCGAGCCCGAGGTGGATCTCTCCGGCTGGTGGATCGACGGGGACGTCGTCCACATCGGAGCCATCCACATTGGTGCAGGAGCCAGCGTGGGGGCGCGCAGCACCTTGATGCCCGGCGCCTCGATCGGCGCGGGCGCCCATGTTGAGCCGGGTTCCGCGGTGCTCGGGAAGGTTAAGGCCGGACACCAGGTCGCCGGGTCACCGGCCGAGCGCCGCGGCAAGGCCAAACATTCATGGCCGGACACTGCGGTAGAACACCCGCTGATAAGCCGTCTGTGGTTCGTGGGCTTCGCCCTTGCCTCAGCCGTCCTGGCACTCATTCCTTACCTGTCCGCCGCGGCAGCGGCGATGGTCATCTTCTCCTTCATCCGTGGCAGGGAATCGCTGTCCTCGGCCGTGCCGCAGATCCTGCTCGCCCTCCCTCCTGCGGCCCTGGCCTGGTTCCTGGTCAACCTGCTGCTCATCCTGGTCACCACCCGGCTGCTGGGAATCGGCCTCGCCGAGGGCTACTACCGCGTGCGCAGCCGGATCGGCTGGCAGATCTGGGCCACCGAACGGGTCCTGGACCTGGCCCGCGACCTGCTGTTCCCGATCTACGCGAGCCTTTTCACCCCTGTCTGGCTTCGCCTGCTGGGCGCCAGGATCGGCAGGAACGTCGAGGCCTCCACCGTGCTGCTGATTCCCAAGATGACCACCGTGGGCGAGGGAGCCTTCCTGGCGGACGACACCATGGTGGCATCCTACGAGCTCGACGGCGGATGGTTGCGGATTGCGCCGGCGAAGATCGGCAAGCGTTCCTTCCTGGGCAACTCCGGCATGACTGCAGCCGGCCGGAACGTCCCCAAGAATTCTCTGGTGGCTGTACTGTCGGCGACGCCGGCCAAAGCCAAGG
>NZ_QAIQ01000444.1:0-2285 GCF_003061105.1 Arthrobacter sp. HMWF013 | reverse complement strand
CATCATGGCTTGGCAGCCCGCCGGTGCGGCTCCGGCGCACGGCCATCGCCTCAGACGACACCCGCACGTACCAGCCGCCGTTACGGCTTAAATTCGCCCGCAGCCTGTGGGAGCTGGGCCGTTTCATTCCGGTGGTGGTCACGGTATCGGTCGCCGTCGGCGTGCTGCTGGCCCTGGACTGGCTGGCTGCCACCTACAGCTACTGGGCTGCCGCAGCCCTGGGCGGCGTGGTGATGCTCGTGGCCGGGGCAGCCGCTGCCGGCAGCGCCGTCGTCGCCAAATGGATCCTGGTGGGCAGGATCCGCGCCGGGGAGCACCCGCTGTGGAGTTCATTTATCTGGCGCAATGAAGTGGTGGACACCTTCATCGAGATGGTCAGCGCCTACTGGTTTGCCCGCGCCGCCAGCGGCACGCCGGCCCTGGTCTGGTGGCTCCGGGCGCTCGGCGCACGGATCGGCCGCGGTACCTGGTGCGAAAGCTACTGGCTTCCTGAAGCGGATCTGGTGAGCCTGGGACGGAACTCCACGGTCAACCGGGGCTGCGTGGTCCAGACCCATCTGTTCCATGACCGGGTGATGAGCCTGGACACTGTTACGCTCGAAGATGGAGCCACCATGGGTCCTCACGGCGTTATCCTTCCGCAGGCAAGCATTGGCAGCGGTGGAACAGTGGGCCCCGCGTCGCTGGTCATGCGGGGTGAATCCGTTCCTGCGTCCACGTACTGGATGGGCAACCCGGTGAGCCCCTGGAGCGGCCCCGCGTCCCCTGCCGCGAAGCCAAAATAGCGTTCCAACTGCCCCGCCATTCCTGCAAGGAAAGACAGTCTTATGAGTTCCACTGCACCAAGCCCGAGTACGGCGGCGGGCCCCGTGTTCACCCCGGAGCAAGCGGCCGCCGCACCTGATCCCTACATGCCCGGCCATGGCACGAATGCGTACCGCGTCAGCCGTTATGAGCTGGATCTTGATTACAAGCTCAGCACCAACCGCCTGAGCGGGCGCGCGGTCCTGCACGCCGTCACCCAGTACCCCACCGCTGCACTGGTGCTGGACCTGGCCGGACTCCGCGCCACCAAGATCCAGCTCGGCGGCCGGAGGGTGCGCAAGTTCAGCCAGCGCGCCGAACAGCTGGTGATCGTCCCTGATGCCGCCCTGCCGGCCGGCGAACACTTCACCCTGGACATCCGGTATGAAGGCAGCCCCGCTCCCCGCCGCGGGCTCTGGGGAGAAGTGGGCTGGGAGGAGCTTACCGACGGCGTCCTGGTGGCCGGCCAGCCCAACGGCGCCGCGTCCTGGTTCCCCTGCAACGACCACCCGCGGGATAAGGCCAGCTACCGGATCAGTGTCACCACCGACGCCAACTACCGCGCTGTCTGTAACGGAGAGCTGATCTCGCACACCAGCCGGGCAAGCCGCGAGACCTGGGTCTACGAGCAGGCCGAGCCCATGGCCACTTACCTTGCAACCGCCCAGATCGGCCGCTACGAATTTCTGACCCTGGCTGGCCCCTCTTTGGACGGACACGTGCCGCAGTTCGTAGCTGTTCCGGCGATGCTGGCCGATTCGGCCCGCCAGGGCCTGGCAAGGCAGCGGGAGATGATGCTCACCTTCACCAACTGTTTCGGGCCCTACCCTTTCCCGGAATACACGGTGGTGGTCACCGAGGACGAACTTGAGATTCCGCTTGAGGCGCAGACCCTGTCCATCTTCGGCCGGAACCATCTGGAGCAGGATTGGGAATCCCAGCGGCTGATCGCCCACGAGCTGGCGCACCAGTGGTTCGGGAACTCCCTGACCGCAGCGTCCTGGGCTGATATCTGGCTTCATGAGGGGTTCGCCTGCTACGCGGAGTGGATCTGGTCCGAGGAAGCAGGCGTCCTTCCGGTCGCGCAGCGCGCTGCCGCGGCCTGGCGGAAGCTGGCCGCCGGCCGGCAGGACATCACCGTTGGCGATCCGGGGCCGGAGCTGATGTTCGATGACCGCGTCTACAAGCGGGGAGCCCTGGCCCTCCACGCCCTGCGGCTTCGGTGCGGCGACCTCGCCTTTTTTGCCCTGCTGCAGGACTGGACGGGCGCCAACCGCCACGGTTCGGTCTCCACCGCAGGATTCATTCTCGCTGCTGACCGGACCACAGGCCTGGACTCAGAGGCCCTGCTGCACCCGTGGCTGCATGAAACAGCACTCCCGCCGCTGCCGGTCAGCCCGCAGTAGCCATCACAGCACGGGGCCGGACAACGCGATGGCGGCCCGGAGGTACGGCGGGAGGCCCGCCTCCCCTGGCAGCAG
>NZ_QAIQ01000044.1 GCF_003061105.1 Arthrobacter sp. HMWF013 | reverse complement strand
GAAGGAGGTGCTCCGGCGTCGCAAGACCGATCTGGTGCTCCGCAATGATGCCCTGACGGACCGTGCGCTGCTGGTGCTGGACAACGGCCGGAAATCCCTCAACCCTCGCGACTGGCTCCGCGGGAGGCCTGCAGAACTGGAAACCTTCGAGGTCATCCGCAAGGACATCGATGAGCGCCGGTTGTGGGAGCAGGAGTGGGAGCAGCTGGGCGGAAAATGACCTTGCGGGCTGACCCTTGCAGCTGATGGTGCGTACGGTCTGGGGCCGGCCGGCCTTGTGGAGCCCATCGCCCCGGAGTACAACGGAGGCATGAGCGACGCAGTGAGGTCCTGGATGGAAAAGTACATCGCGGCGTGGACCACCAATGAGCCCGACGATATCCGCGCACTCTTCACCGAGGACGCCGTCTATGAAACCCGGCCGCATGACAGGGATCCCTGGCGCGGGCGCGAACAGATCGTGGATCGCTGGCTGGAGGCCCGCGACGAGCCTGAGGACTGGATCTTTGACTGGAACCTGCTCGGTACCGACGGCCCCTTGGCCTTCGTGCAGGGGTTCACCGACTATCTGGCCAACCCGCCCAGCTATGACAACCTCTGGGTCATCCGCCTGGAACCGGATGGGCGGGCGTCGGCATTCACTGAATGGTTTATGGAGCGCAAGGCCTGAAACCTCAGGCTCGGCTGGTGAGTCCGGCAATCAGCGGGACCACCTGCTCGGACAGGAGCACCACCCCAAGCAGCACCATGATGATTCCGCTGGCCAGGGTGACTGCGCGCGCGGCACCCGGGCGGGACTGCAGGAGTCTGCGGGCCAGCAGCGCTACGCAGGTGTAGACGGCCCCGGCGAGCAGGACAAAGGTCAGCCCCAGCAGGCCGGACTGGACCGGAACCGGGAGGGCAGCGTCCGGGCTGACGAACTGCGGCACCAGGGCCACGTAAAAGAGGAGCCCCTTGGGATTGATGCCGCTGGTCCCCATGCCCTGAAGGAAGGTCCGCAGCTGGTTGGAAGGTTTCCCGATGGTGTCGGCCGCCGCGAAGGATGCCCCACGCCAGGAGCGCAGGGTGCTGATGCCCAGCCAGAGCAGATAGCCCGCGCCGGCTACGGTCAGCCAGCCCAGGACGCCGGGCAGGCCGGTCAGCAGCGCCGCGAGTCCGGCCACCAGCAGCACGGTGTGCAGGACGTACCCGCCGCAGAGTCCGGCAACTGCGGGGACAAAACTGCGCTGCCGCAGTCCGGCGGTGATGGAGTAGGCCCAGTCCACGCCGGGGGTGCAGGCGAGGGCGGCAGCCACCAGCACAAAGGCGAAAAACAGCTGGGGGTTCATGGTTTGCTCCTGTCCGATGGGTACAGGACAAACCATATTGATTTCGCGGGCATAAGTGCTTACCTTTTTCGCTGAACGCTGGCATGCTTTGGTAAGATTTTTGCGTGATTGACCATATTGACAGGAATATCTTGCGTCACCTCAAGCAGGATGGCCGAATGACCGCCACAGCGCTTGCTGCCAAGGTGGGGCTGACGGTTGCGCCATGCCACCGCAGGCTGCGCGATCTTGAGGCCTCTGGCGTGATCCGGGGCTACAAGGCGGACATCGATCCGGCCGCAGTAGGGCTGGGCTTCGAGGCGATCGTGTTCGTCACCCTGCGCCAGGTGGACCGCTCCACCATGGAGATCTTCGAGAACCGGGTGGCGGACAACCCGAACATTGTCGAAGCCCAGCGGCTCTTCGGCTCGCCGGACTACCTGTTGAAGGTCATCGCCGAAGACCTGCCGGCCTACCAGCGTTTCTACGATGCCGAACTCACGTCACTGCCCGGCGTCGAACGGCTGACGTCCACGCTGGTGATGAAGAACCTCAAGTCCAACGCCGGCCCGCCGGTGTAGCGGCTCAGTCGCGGAGCAGCCCCGACGTTCGGTAGGGGATGACCTCGCGCAGGAACATGCTGGTCGAGGTGCGGACGATGCCGGGGCAGAGCCTGATCTCCTCTGACACCCGGTAAAGATCGTCGGGGCTGGTGGCCACCACGCGGATGAGCAGATCGGTATCGCCGGCGGGTGCATGGCATTCCAGGACTTCGGGGATTTCGCGGAGGGCAGCGATGGCCTCATTGAGGTGGCTTTGGTCCAGTTCTGCGCTGACGGCGGCGGCCACGCCACGGCCGAGGGCCGACGGCAGGACGCGGCTGCTGTTGGGCCGGAGGAATCCCGACGCCGTCATCCGCTCGAGCCGGGCCTGAACCGTTCCGCGTGCGAGGCCGAGCCGCTGGGCGAGGACCATGACCGGCACGCGGGGGTCCTCATCAAGGGCGAGGAGGATGCGGCGGTCCGTGGAATCCAGCTGCTGCTGCAATCTGATCAGTTCCTGTCGATTGTATTGGCCTGTGCTAGTCAGACTGACCAACGAATGGTGTGCCCGTTGTGCCAACTGTAGGTTCTCTGGTCAAATTATGGCAACAGGGCAGTGGCTACCGCCGATGCCCGCCAGGCTACAGGACCCCCGGCACACCACCCGGTCCCTGGACTCAGCTTCCCGCAAGGAAGCCGCCGCTGATTGACACTTGTTCACACCATGGTCACTCCGCAACCAGAGCAAGAGCCCCTGAGCCACGTCCGACTCCCGAAGCCGGCCGTAGCTGAGGGGCTCTTGTGTTTCCAGCTTCCACCACCCCGGATACTGCAACGCGGGGTCACTCCTTGTCCCTCCGGGCGTCTTTATTGGGCCTGAAGTGACCCCGCGTTGTCCTGTGAGGGATGCCTTGTTGCGTAGGGTTGGTCTTATGACCCCAGCAGGCCGCTTCGCCCCCAGCCCGTCAGGCGAACTGCACGTTGGCAACCTGCGCACCGCCATCCTCGCGTGGCTTTTCGCCAGGTCCACCGGCCGGGACTTCCTGCTGCGCATTGAGGACCTGGACCGTGCACGGGCCGGCGCGGAGGCTGAGCAGCTCCGCGATCTCGCAGCCGTCGGCGTGACCTGGGACGGCGCCGTCGTGCGCCAGTCCGGGCGATCAGGCCTGTACAGCGATGCGATCAGCAGGCTCAGTGCCGCCGGCCTGACGTACGAATGCTTCTGCACCCGCCGCGAAATCCAGGAGGCGCCGTCTGCCCCGCACGCACCGCAGGGCGCCTACCCGGGGACCTGCCGGAACCTGGAGCCAGCGGAACTGGAGATCAGGCGGTCCACCCGGCCGGCCGCCATCAGGCTTCGCGCCGAGGTCACGGAGTACACGGTGAAGGATGTCCTGCATGGTGCGTTCACCGGTGTAGTGGACGATTTTGTCCTGCGCCGCAACGACGGCGTGACGGCCTACAACCTCGCCGTGGTGGTGGACGACGCCGCCCAGGGAATCGATCAGGTGGTCAGGGGCGACGACCTGCTGCCGTCCACCCCGCGCCAGGCATATCTCGCCATGCTTTTGAATATTCCTGTCCCGGAATATGCCCATGTTCCCCTGGTGGTGAATTCCGACGGCGCCCGGCTGGCCAAGCGCGACGGTGCAGTCACCCTCGCCGACCTGGAGCTAAGTGGCCATCAGGCCACCGGCGTCCGGGACCTCATCCTGCGGTCCCTGGGACTGCCGGCCGGAAGGCTGGAGCAGGCGCTCGCAGCGTTCCGGCCGGACAGCCTCCCGCGGGAGCCGTGGGTGTGGACCGGCTTCCAGGGGACAGCTCAGGGCTGACCCGCAGAAAGCTTCCGAAGATCAGCCTTCCGGATCTTGCCACTGGCAGTACGGGGCATCTCATCGACGAAGACCACTGATTTTGGAATCTTGTAGCGCGCCAGCCGGCCCTCAAGGTGCGCCCGCAGGTCCTCCTCGGTGAGCCGGGCGCCCTCGCGCAGGAGCACCACGGCCCGTGGGACTTCACCCCACTTCTCATCCGGTACCCCGATGACGGCCACGCTGCCTACCGGGTCCAGTTCACTGATGGCCTGCTCCACTTCGGCGGGGTAGATGTTCTCTCCCCCCGAAATGATCATGTCCTTGAGCCGGTCCGAGACGAACACAAAACCGTCGTCGTCCTTGTAGCCCATGTCGCCGGACTTGAACCAGCCGCCCTCCGCATAGGAGTCCGCACTCGCCTCAGGCCGGTTCCAGTATTCGCGGATCACATTGGGACCCTTGATCTGGATTTCACCCACCGATCCCGGCGCCGCCACGGTGCCGTCGAAGTCGGCGATCCGCACATCCGTGAAGAAGTGGGGAAGCCCTGACGAGCCTGCCTTGTCCCTCGACCTGGCAGCGGGCAGTGTGGTGGCCCCGGGGGCGGTCTCCGTCATTCCGTAGCCATTGGAGAAGCGGAGGCCCCGTTTTTCGTAGGCGTCAATGACCCGCATTGGCACAGCGGACCCGCCGCAGGTCAGCTTGTTGAGCGAGCTGAGGTCCGAGGTGTCCCACGCAGGGTGCTCGCACAGCATCTGGTATGTCGTGGGCACCCCGCTGATAGTGGTGGCGCGGTGCTTTTCGATGAGTTCGAGGGTCCGCCGGGGATCGAACTTGGTTTCCAGTACCACTGTTCCGCCCTTGAGTATGGTGGGCAGGACCCCCATGTTCAGGGAGGCCACGTGGAACATCGGCGAGATCATCAGGGCTACATCGGTGGATGCAAAATCGAAGTCCACGATCACGTTCAGGCAGTTCCACGCCACGTTTCCGTGCGTCAGCAACGCCCCCTTGGGGTGCCCTGTGGTGCCGGACGTGTAGAGGATCATGGCGCCGTCGTCCAGGCCCACCTCTTCGTCGATGTACTGGTCCGCGCCGGCGGCGAGGACCTCCTCGAAGTCTTCCGCCGCCGTCGGGCCCTGTTCCTTGGTACCCACGGCATCCATCACTGAGATGCGGCGCGTGACGGCGGTGCCCGCTGAACCGGCACCGGCGAGGGCATCCAGGCTCAGTCCATGGATCAGGGCGGACGCCCCGCAGTCCACGAGCTGGAACTGGATTTCCGGCGGCGCCAAACGGGTATTCAGGGGGACGAAGATGGCCCCCAGCTGCCCGCAGGCGAACAGGGTTTCCAGGAAGGACGGATGGTTATCGCCCAGATAGGCCACCCTGTCCCCTCGGCCCACGCCGCCATCCCGCAGTGCGTTGGCCAGCCTGACGGACCGCTCGGCCAGCTGGTCATAACTCATTTCCTGCTGGCCGCTGATCAGGGCTGTCTTGCTGCCGGACTTGGGGCGGCGGCGTTGAAGCCACGAGCCGATGCCAAAGTTTTCCACGGCGAAATCCTTTCCGCTCAGGACTTGACTATCAGGAGGTCGTTGTTCTTCGGCTCCCGCGTCAGCAGGATGAAGACGATGGACACTACAGACATGATCGCAAGGTAAATGACCACGGAGCCCGTGTCCTGGCCGGAATCCTTGAAGATCTGCGCCACGATCCCGGGCGTGAATCCGGCACCGAGCAGGGTGGCCAGCTGGTAGCCCAGTGACGCACCGGTGTAGCGGGACGTGGTGCCAAACTGTTCCGACACGAACGCCGCCAGGGGACCGAACAAGGTGGAGTGGATCATGAGGCCGATGGCGAATGCCGCGAAGATCAGGGCGATGTTGTTTGAAGACAGCAGCGAAAACATGGGAATCAGGTAGATGACGAACAGCACCAGGCCGCCGATCATCACCGGCCGCCGCCCCAGTTTGTCCGAAAGCCGGCCACCCAGGATGACAAACACGATGGACAGGGCCGACGCCGCCGCGAAGGCGTAGAGAACGCCCTGCCGGTCGGCGCCCTTGGAGACCGCAAAGGTTACCGAGAAAGTTGCCAGCACTACCTGGAGGGCGAAGCCGGCGGCCCCGGCCAGCATGGTGAAGATCAGGGTCTTGGGGCGCCGCAGCACCTGCAGCAGCGGGATGTCCCGCTTGCTGGTCAGTCCCTGATTCCGCGCTTCCTGGTCGGCGCGTTCCCGCTCGACCTTTTCCTGCTCGAGCGCGGCCTTGAAGATGGGGCTCTCGGAGACCTTCAGGCGGACGAACATGCCCACGCCCAGCAGCACGAACGAGAGCAGGAAGGGCACCCGCCAACCCCAGGTGAGGAACTGATCGTTGGGCAGGGCCGAGAATGCTCCCATCATGAGCGTGCCAAGGACGGCGCCGGTCGGGGCGCCGGCGTTGACGAAGGAGGCCGCAAAGCCGCGTTTCCCGGACTCGGAGTGCTCCAGGGCCATGAGCGCTGCGCCACCCCATTCGCCGCCCACGGCGATGCCCTGGAAGACACGCAGGATCACCAGGAGTACAGCACCCCACGGCCCGGCCACGGACGCATCCGGCACCACGCCGATGAGTGTGGATGCGATGCCCATGACCAGCATGGAAATGATGAGCATGCTCTTACGGCCAACCTTGTCACCGAAGTGGCCGAAGATGATGCCGCCCAGGGGCCGGGCGACGTAGCCGGCGGCGAAGGTGCCGTAGGCCGCCACCACGCCTACCCAGTCGTCCATCCCGCTGAAGAAGACCTTCGGGAAGACCACGGCCGCGGCGGTGGCATAGAGGAGGAAATCGTAGTATTCGATGGTGCTGCCGAGGTAACTGGAGGCGATGACGGTGCGCGCTTCCTTGCGGCGCTCCGCGGTGCCCATGGCTTGAAGCTGGGTGATTCCGGACATGGCTGTTCCTTTTGGTACGGATGAGTACAGAAGAAAAGACGAGGGGTGTGGTGCGGAAACGTGGGAAGTCGGAGGGCTACTTGTAGAACCGCGCCAGGAATTCCGCGACGACGGCGGGGCGTTCCTGGCCTTCGATCTCGATGGTGTTGGCGACCTTGATCTGGGCGCCGCCCTTGACCTCGGTGACCTCGGCGATGGTGGCCTGCATGCGGATCCGCGAGCCCACCTTCACCGGCGACGTGAAGCGGACCTTGTCCAGGCCATAGTTCACTTTGGTGGTGACGCCGTCGACGTCGAACAGCTCGCCCCAGAACGGGATGATGAGCGAGAGGGTGAGGAAGCCGTGGGCGATCGGTGCGCCGAACGGGCCGTCTTTGGCGCGTTCCGGGTCCACATGGATCCACTGGTCATCGCCGGTTGCGTCAGCGAATGTGTTGATCTGTTCCTGCGTGATTTCACGGTATTCGGTGACACCGAGGTCGGTGCCGGCGAGGGTGAGCAGTTTGTCGAAGTCGACGACGAGATTGGGCATCTTTGCCTCCAGTTTGGGGGTCGGTTCCTGATCGGGGATGGTGAAAGTACGACGACGGGCAGTTCAGCGGGTGAAGGCGCTTTCGCCGGTGAGGGCGCGGCCAATGATGAGGGCGTTGATTTCGTGGGTGCCCTCGTACGAGTAGATTGCCTCGGCGTCCGCGTGGAACCGGGCCACGTCGGTTTCGAGGGTGATGCCGTTGCCGCCCACAACCTCGCGGGCCAGCGCAACGGTTTCCCGCATCAGCAGGGAAGTCTGCATCTTCGCCAGGGCTGAATCCTGGTCCCGGTAGATGCCCTTGGCCTGCTGTTCGGTCAGCCGGACCACCAGGGACAGTGCAGACGTGACGTTGCCGAGCATTCTGGCCAGCTTCTCCTGGACCAATTGGAAGGAGCCCAGCGAACGGCCGAACTGCTGGCGCTCTTTGACGTAGCGCAACGCGGCTTCGAAGGCGCCGGCCTGGACGCCAGCGGCGATCCAGGCGACGTCGGAGCGCATGGCACGCAGCATCGCTGCCACGTCGCGGAAGGAGTTCACGTTATGCAGGCGCATGGACTCCGGAACCCGCACCCCGTCCAGGGTGATGTGCGCGTTCTGCATCATCCGCAGGGATGTCTTCCGGTGGATCTTTTCCAGCGTCACGCCGTCGGCCTGGCGGTCAACCAGGAAGGCCTTCACCTGGCCGTCGGCCACGTCGCGGGCAAAGACCGCCAGGACGTCGGCGCTGGCAGCGCCGCCGATCCAGCGCTTGGCACCGTCAATGATCCAGCTGTTGCCTTCGCGCCGTGCGGTGGTGGAGAGCCCGCCCGCGATATCGGAGCCTGACTCGGGCTCGGTCAGGGAGAAGACACCCTTGAGCGAGAAGTCGATGACCTTGGGCATCCATTCCCGCTGCTGTTCAGCCGAGGCGCCCACCCTGATTGCGGTCCGGAAAAGCCCGGCCTGCGAGGTGTACCAGGTTGCCAGCGAGGCATCGGTGCGGGCGAGCTCGAAGATCCGGAAGCCCTGGTAGATGCCGCGGGCCGGAACACTTCCCGCACCCACGTGAGCCCCGTCAGCCCCGGCGGCTCCGGCAGCCGCGGCGGCGCCGGTCAGTTCGGCGGGTTCCATCAGGTCCAGGTCGATCAGCGGCTGTACGAGTTCAGTGGGAAACTCCCCGCGTTCCCAGTGATCGGCCAGCAGCGGACGGGCTTTCTCATCCAGGAAGCTGCGCAGCCTGCACAGGATGCGCCGTTCGTCCCCGGTCAGGAGGGACTCGGCGTCGTAGTAGTCACAGACCTCATAGAGCCGGGTCTGTTCTGAAGCGGGGTCTGTTATGGCGTTGATGGCCGTGGTGGCAGTCATATCAGCCTCCGAGTCCGAGCAGGCGGACGGCATTGTGCTTGAGGATCTTGGGCCTGATCTCGTCTTTGAGCGGAAGGTCCGCGAAGGCACCGAGCCACTTTTCCGGTGTGATGAGCGGGAAATCGGTGCCGAACAGGACCTTGTCCTGGAGGTAGGAGTTGGAGGCTCGTACGAGGGATTCCGGGAAGTACTTGGGGGACCAGCCGGAGAGGTCGATGAACACGTTTGCCTTGTGCGTAGCGATGGAGTTGGCCTCGTCCTGCCACGGAACGGAGGGATGGGCCATGATGATCTGCAGTTCCGGGAAGTCCGCGGCGACGGCGTCCAGCAGGAGCGGGTTGGAGTAGCCCAGCTTGATTCCGTAGCCGCCGGGAAGGCCCGCGCCCATGCCGTTCTGGCCGGTGTGGAAAATCGCCGGTAAGCGGAGGTCCTGGAGCGTATTCCAGAGGGGGTAGAACTCTTCGTTGGACGGGTCGAAGCCCTGCAGGCTCGGGTGGAACTTGAAGCCGCGGGCCCCTAATTCCTCGGCCTGGTGAACGGCTCCGCGGATCGCTTCCGGTCCGGTGCGCGGGTCCACGCTGCCAAAGGGAATCAGGACGTCGTTATTGCGGGCAGCGCCCGCGATCAGATCCGGAATGCTGTTGGGCTCGTGGTTGAGCTGGGTGCGGGCATCCACGGTGAACACGACGGCGGCCATGTTCAGTTCGCGGTAGACCTCGGCGATGCGGTCAAGGGAGGGGGTTCGGTCCTCGGATTTGAAGTACTTGGCTGAGGCTTCGGTGAGGGTTGGGGGCAGGGACTGATGGCCGTGGCCGTCCACCTCGAGGTGGACG
>NZ_QAIQ01000443.1 GCF_003061105.1 Arthrobacter sp. HMWF013 | reverse complement strand
TTCCTGGACGAAGTCCCAGTCGATGTCCTGCTGCTTGAGGTCGGCGAAGAAGTCCAGCACCTCAGGGTTGGCCTGTTCTGCCGCGACCTTGTTGACCGGCATCGAGTTGAACTTCTTGGCGAAGGCGCCCTGGACCTCGGCGCTGCCGTACCAGTCGATGAACTTCTGGGATTCTTCCTTCTTGTCGGTTCCCTTGACGAGGGCAATCTGCTCCACGGCAAGCGGAACTCCTACCGACGGCATGACGGTCTCCACGTTGACCTTGAAGGTCTTCTCACGTTCGGTGATGATCGAGGACGGCATCTGGCCCATGTCCACTTCGCCGGAAGCGATGCGGGCAAACAGGTCCGTCTTCGCTACGGCCGGGCTGCCGTTCTGGAAGTACTGCTCCACCTGCTTCCAGCCCTCATCCGAGATGCCCAGGTCACCCGAATCATCCTTGTAGCGGGTGAGGATGCTCGCGAACACGAGCTGCGCAGTGGCGGTGCCCATGCCTGTGACACGCTCGTAGCGGTCCTTGAATTCGTCCTTGGTCCAGAGGTCGGTCCAGTCAGTGGGGGCGGCATCAGCCTTGATCTTGTCCGAGTTGTAGCCGAGGAGGATGGCCTGCTTTACCAGCGGCCAGTAGGCTTCACCGTCGCCTAGCTCCGCGTCCACGTCACCCGCCCAGGCCGGCTTGTACGGCTCCAGCGCGCCTTCGGCCTTGATCTGGGCGAAGTACATGTTGTTCAGTCCGAAAGCGATGTCGGCGATGGGGTTGTTCTTCTCGGCGATCAGCTTATTGGTCGCATCCGCCCCGCCTGCGCCGACAACCTCGACCTTGAAGCCCGCCTTCGTAGCCTCGGCAGTCAGCCATTCGCCGCGCCCTTCTCCATTGGAGTTGGTGTAGATGACGAGGGTTTCGCCGGAGGCACCGGCGGGCGCGGACGAAGCATCACCGGACGCGGCCGGGGTAGGGGATCCACCCCCGCAACCGGCAAGCAGGGTAGCGGCGACGACGGCGGCGGCCAAGGTGTGGAATTTTCGCACGATCAGGACTCATTTCTGGACTGGAGCGGACCGGAGCATTGTTCGGCAAGCCTATAGCTGGGCGCGTCGAATAGATGCGTCTATTGCTATCGATTTGATAAACAGCCGGGCTGATCAGTCTGGTGCGAGCACTGAAACGTTCAGCGTGCGGGAGGTGAACGGGCGGCAAACAGGCGCCGACCGCCGTCGGGCCCTCAGTCCTGTTCGAGGGTTTCCGTCAGATGGTGCGTCGGGATCCTGTCCCGGTCGTAGGTAATCTCGGTGTAGCCATGGGGTTCCGGCTTGCCTGCCGGGTTGAGGTTCACAAAAACGATCTCCTCAATGGTCAGGATGCTTTGGCGGGTGATCATGTTGCGTACTTCGGCCCGCATGGTCAGTGACGTTCGGCCAAAGCGGGTGGCGGTCAGCCCCATTTCGATCAGGTCGCCTTGCACTGCGGAGCTCACGAAGTTGATTTCGGAGATGTATTTGGTGACAGCGCGGCCGTTTCCGAGTTGGAGAATCGCGTAGATCGCAGCCTCTTCATCGATCCACTTCAGGAGGCTTCCGCCAAACAACGTGCCATTGGCGTTGAGGTCCTCAGGGCGGACCCACTTGCGGGTGCGGAAGGTGATGTCAGCGGATTCCATACGGCGAGATTAGTCGACGGCGGCGCGCGGGGCGCAGTGGCGGAGGCAGTGTGACGGCGTCAACCCTTCCTGCTCAGGCCATGGCGGTGTGCGCTGCGCTGTGGGAATCGATCACCTTGGCGTAGCAGTACGAGTGCGCCACTCCGATATAGGCGCCGAAGTTAGGGACGGGTTCGAAGCCGGAATTCTGGTAGAAGTTGCGGCCATCCGGCTGTGCTGAGCCGGCCTCCGCCTTGACCCGGGTGATGCCCTGTTTGTAGGCCTCGGCCTCGAGCGCCGCCAGGATGGAGCTCGCCACCCCCGAACCCCGGGTGTAGGGGAGCACGTAGAGCCGCTTGATTTCAGCGGTCACGCTGTCCAGGAGCCTCAGCCCGCCGCACCCCACCGGCTGCCCGGAGGCTTTGTCATATGCCACCAGGAATACGGCGCAGTCAGCGCTCGACGGCGGGGTCCCCGGTTCGTGGTCAGGGGTACCGAAGCGGGCGTCCAGTTCGGCCTGTTGTGCCCTGCGCAGATCAGCCCCCACTGGGTTGGACCACGTAACGGACCTGATGCTGAGACGGGGATTGGTCTGCATGACTGCCTCGATTCCGGCGAACTCGATGTGGCGAAGGGCTATGCGTACCAAGCCTAGGAGTGCGCCGTTAACGCTGTGTTTCCCCGGCGTAAGCAAAGCGATAACCCTGAGGGTGCCTGCTTGCCACGACTTTGCATGGAAGCCTAGATACAAGACGGGCTAGTGTTATGGCATGGCTTCCATTGACAACGAGGGTTCCGGGTACTGGTACGGGCCGGACGGCCAGCTGGACTACAGTGCAGCCGTTCTCAAGTCGCTGAGGGACTACCGGACCGCCGAAACCGCCGTGCGCCGTTCCACCCGCGACTCCATGGGGATGGGTGAAACGGACATCCTGGCCCTCCGTTACCTCCTGCGTGTGCAGGCGTCCGGCCAGACGGCAGTACCCAAGGACCTCAGCCGGTTCCTGGGGATAACCAGCGCCTCCACCACCTCCCTGATCGATCGGCTCGTGGAGAGCGGCCATGTACGCCGTGAGCCGCACCCCACTGACCGCCGTTCCGTGGTGGTGGTTCCTACGGTCGAATCGGACAAGGAGGTCCGGGTGACCCTGGGCGGCATGCACCGCCGCATGATGGCAGTGGCCGAGGGGCTTTCTGCCGAGGATGCGCGCGTTGTGGTGGACTTCCTGCGGCGCATGGCCGAAGCGCTGGAAGGTGAACGCCGACACCCGACCGAAGAAAGTATCTAGTCTGACTAGTTAGTTCGGCTATATATATGTATGCTTACGATTGTTCAGTCCTTGGAGATGGAGTCGTAGGCCGATGGTCACTTTTGAGCGGTGTTCTGAGATAGGCATGCAGTTCGACGAACGGCAGCATCCAGGGACAGGTGGCACGCCGCTCCACTGCAACGAACTGATGGACCTGGTGACACCGGCTGTCGGCGCCGAGGGCGCCGGCTACTCTTTTGATGACGAGGATGGGCCCGTGCAGCTGCCGCCGGTGTGGCGCTGCGGCTGCGGGTTTCAACTGGATGCCTGGGCCGCGCCTGAGGCATCGGCGGGCTTTGTTGCCGGCATGGCCCCCGCGGCCATGCACACGGGCCATTGAGCATTTCCGCAGGCCGGGCCGAAGCCACCGGCCGTTTCCAACTGCGCGAACGCCTGGGCCGCGGCTCCCTGGCTGTGGTTTTCCGCGCGATCGACCAATCAGACTTCCGTGAGGTGGCCGTCAAAGTCGCCGCGGAGCCTGGCCGGAAGGCGCACGAACGCATCCACAACGAAGCCCGGGTTCTTGCATCCCTGGCACACCCCTCCATCATCGGTTTCATCGCCGAGGGCATCATGCCTGCCGGCGGACCCCTTGCCGACCGGCCGTATTTAGTGGAAGAACTGGCCCTTGGTACCAGCCTCCTGGAGGTCATCCGGACTGGTCCCCGCGGCCCGGCGGACGTGGCGCCCTGGGCAGTGGGCATGTTCGAGGCGTTGAATCACATCCATACCAACGCCCTGGTGCACTGCGACATCAAGCCGGCCAACCTCATGCTCAGCGGGCTCCGGCGGAGTCCGGTGCGCCTCGTCGACTTCGGCATCGCCTCACAAGTGGGAGCCGCGCCCCAGGCCGGCATCTCGTCGGGAACCGTCCACTACATGAGCCCGGAGCAGGCCTCCGGCGGCGCCGCGCAGCCTGCCTGGGATGTCTACGCCATGGGGCTTGTCCTCCTTGAACTGATGACGGGGGAGAAGGCATTTCCCGGCACGGCAGTTGAATCCCTGGTGGCCCGGACGCTCCGGACCCCTGGGATTCCGCAGAACCTGGGCCCTGGCTGGGAGCCCCTGCTGCGGGCATTGACGGCCATGGATCCCCTGGAGCGGCCCTCGGCCGCCGAAGCAGCAGCCTGGGTTGGGCGGCTTCTCCCGGCGGTCTCATACCCCGATTTCACCCACCGCCGGCCGCGGAGCGCGTGGTGCCCAAGCCAGAGGCTGCGGCTGCCGGCCTAGCTCGATTTGTCCTGGCCGGTCGGGTCTTCGGCTGTAGGGTCCGCCAGGGCGAGGCCGCCAACCGGGCTTCCATCCCAATGGATCAGCTTCCAGCCGGCGTCGGGGTCCCCTTCCAACGCCACAATTCCGGTGTTGGACAGCACATGCTTCGCGGCAAACTCGTGGTCTGCGCCGTCGGCCCGAAGACCAGCCCAGGTGCGGATAGCGGCACCATGGCTGACAACGGCGGCCACTCCCTTGTCACCTCCGCGGACGGCGCGTTCGGCAATCAGGGTGATGGCGGCGTCGAACCGGCCAAAGAACTCGTGCCCATCAGGGCCGGCAGGCATCCTGCGGTCCAGGTCCCCGGCTGCCCACGCAAAAACCGTCCCCATGTAGTGCTTATGCGATTCCTTATCGGTCAGCTTTTCCAGCGACCCGGCTTCGATTTCATGCAGTCCGTCCAGCACTTCCACCTCAACGCCGAGCAGCCGGGAAAGCGGGGCAGCAGTGATCTGTGTCCGGAGGAGAGTGGAGGCGTAGAGCGCACCGATCGGCTCGTTCACCAGCGACCGCGCCATCGCCTCGGCCTGCCGTTCGCCCAGCTCGGTCAGCCCTGGCCCGGGGTGCGCGGTGTCCAGCTGGCCGAGTACGTTGCCGGGGGTCTGTCCATGACGGATGAGGAGCAGCTTCATGGACCCAGTTTCGCACCTCGGCGAACGCGCCGGGCCCACAGAGCCCGGCGCCGCCGTCGTAATTTATGCTGGCTGGGCGTTCAGCCCCGGCAACCGGGACGGAGCACACCCGCCGCGCGGGCTCCTCCTACTGGAGGTGGTCCACCAGCTGATCGGCGATGCCGGTGTACTTGCCGGGCGTGAGTTCGAGCAGCCGTGCCTCGGCCTCGGCAGACAGTCCCAGGCTCTGGACGAATTCCTGCATGCGGGCGGCGTCCACGCGCTGGCCGCGGGTAAGGTCCTTGAGCCGCTCATAAGGGTTCTCCATGCCCTCGACGCCGGCGATCGCCTCGGCGCGCATGACCATCTGGATGGCCTCGCCCAGGACTTCCCAGTTGGTGTCCAGGTCCGCAGCGAGGACGTCTTCGGCGACGTCGAGGCGGTCCAGGCCCTTGGCCACGTTGGAGATGGCCAGGAGGGAGTGGCCGAACGCCACGCCGATGTTGCGCTGGCTGGAGGAGTCCGTGAGGTCGCGCTGCCAGCGGGAGGTCACCAGCGTGGAACCGAGGACGTCCAGCAGGCCGGAGGAAATCTCCAGGTTGGCCTCGGCGTTTTCGAAGCGGATCGGGTTGACCTTGTGCGGCATGGTGGAGGAACCGGTGGCGCCTGCCACGGGGACCTGCGCGAAGTAGCCGATGGAGATGTAGCTCCAGATGTCCGTGCAGACATTGTGCAGGATCCGGTTGAACCGCGCGACGTCGGCGTACAGCTCTGCCTGCCAGTCATGGCTTTCGATCTGGGTGGTCAGCGGGTTCCAGGTCAGGCCAAGGCCCTCCACGAACGATTTGGAGACCTGCTGCCAGTCCGCGCCCGGCACCGATGCCACGTGGGCCGCGTACGTGCCGGTGGCGCCGTTGATCTTGCCCAGGTATTCGGTCCTGGCAATCCGGTCCAGCTGGCGGGTCAGGCGGTGGGCGATGACGGCCAGTTCCTTGCCCAGTGTGGTGGGCGTGGCCGGCTGGCCGTGCGTGCGGGACAGCATGGGCACGGCGCGGTTCTCCGCTGCCATGGCGCTGATCTGCGCCACGAGGGCACGGGCTGCAGGCAGCCACACGTCCTCCACAGCGCCCTTGACGCCGAGCGCGTAGGAAAGGTTGTTGATGTCCTCGGAGGTGCAGCCGAAATGCACCATGGCGGTCAGGTTTTCGATGCCGATGGCCGGGAGGCGGCGGCCGATGTAGTATTCCACGGCCTTGACGTCGTGGACCGTCACGGCTTCGATCCCGGCAAGCTCGGAGACTGATGAAGAGTCGAATTCAGTGACGATTGCCCGCAGCTGGTCCTGCTGCTCCGCGGTGAGCGGGCCTGCGCCGGGCAGGACATTGTTACCCGTCAGGTGGATGAGCCACTCGACTTCAACAGCCACCCGGTCGCGGTTCAATGCTGCCTCGGACAAGTAGTCAACGAGGGGTGCGACGGCGGACTGGTAGCGGCCGTCCAGCGGGCCCAGGGCGATCTGCTCCGATGACGCGGCGAGGGCCAGGCGTCCGGAGGGCGTGCGGGTATCAGCTGGGGCGGCAGTTTCAGGCATGTGCTGATTCTTTCATGAACTCCCAGGCGCTGCTTAAGCGGGAACCTGGTGTGACTTGTCCACATAGCCGACGCCGGCGCTTCCGGGGGCGGGTGCTGTTCCGTAGCGTCGGCACATACAACACCACAGAACAGGTGAGGGGAACAGGCATGAGCGGGGATTTGGGGGCAGCGGACCTGGCGGCACGTATGTCGCGGGCCTACGAGGTTCTGCAGCTGGCCGGGCGGGTAGCCAGGTGTACAGAGCAGGTGGAGAACGTTGTTTACAGCTTCCGGGAAATCCAGCTGCTCGAATGGCAGTCACCGGCCGGGCGGGCCTACCGGAATTCCGTGGCACTCCAGGAGGTCGCGCTCGGCAGGGCACGGGTTCGGCTGCATGACGCCTCGGCTGCGGTGAACCGCCATGCCCGGGAGGTTGCATCCCAGGCAGGCACAACCGCCGGGCGGTACTGATGGCCGAGGTGACGCCGTCCGGCAGCGGCGGCCCCATCTCGCTGACCGGGCCTGCGATGGACTGGGCGCTCGAAATCAGGGGCGGTATCGGCGGCATGACGTTCCAGCTTGAGGAACTCATCCACGGTGCCGGAAAGCTCGATCATCTCGCCGACGAACTGGCCGCCGTCGAGGTCGAAGTGCACCGCATCTGGGAGGACCTGGGCGCATATCAGAATGATTCGCGGCCCTCAGGGACCATCGCCCTGATGTCCGTCGGCGAAGCGGAGTGGAGCGTCCGGGCCGTCCGGGACGAGCTGCGACGGATCAGCAGCCAGGTTCGGGCCAGTCAGCGCGATTACGAGGCGGCGGAGGTGTTGGCGGACCTTTCGCGCGGAGCCGGTGCCGGGCTGGGAAACCCCGGGGCCCTTGGCCGACAGGCGGGAGATCTCTGGCTGGGCCATGCCCTCAACGGAGAAACCGCGGAACAAATCGTCGGTCCGTTGGCACTGGGGGTCCTGCTGGCAGTCTCACCGGAACGCTTTGCCATGGCGGTCGGGGCCGATCTGGCTGCCGGCAGGCATATAGCAGCTGCCGTTCCCTTGCTCACAGGCGTTGCTGGGCAGGACATCCGGATCCTGCAGCCGCGTGCTGTTAC
>NZ_QAIQ01000442.1:7074-7921 GCF_003061105.1 Arthrobacter sp. HMWF013 | reverse complement strand
GTGCGGGGCTGGGCATCCCCAGCGGAATCACCAAGGAAGAACAGCTGGCCGCCGGCACCTTCATCAAATTCATGACCGAGCCGGAAAACACGGCAGCCTTCTCAGCCGCCACTGGCTACATGTCCACCCGCACGTCGGCCGACATGACCTCGGTGCTGGCCAAGACGCCCCAGATCAAGACCGCCATGGACCAGCTGGCCGTGACCAAGGTCCAGGACCGTGCCCGCGTGTTCCTCCCCGGTGCCGACCAGGAGATGGCCAAGGCCGCGGCGAAGATCCTCACCCAGCAGGGGGACGTGAAAGCGGTCATGACTGAGTTGAAGAAGACACTGGAAGGTATCTACACCAAGGACGTCAAGCCCAAGCTCAAGGCCTGACGCGCGGGTTTCCTTTCGAAACGCAAAATCCCTGGCGACACCCTCATTCGGGTGGCGCCAGGGATTTTCTGTGTCGCTGGGGTTAGGCGCGTTGTCAGCGCGCGCCGGTGGGGACCTACGGAATCGGGACGGGCACGACGCCGAGCGGCACCAGGTGCTCCGCACCGCCGTCGGGGGCTGACAGTACCCAGATCCCCTTTTCGTGGACGGCCACTGAGTGCTCCCACTGGCAGGAACGCTTGCCGTCGGTGGTCACCACGGTCCAGTCGTCGTCGAGCACGGCGGTTTCGATGCTCCCGCGGACCAGCATGGGCTCAATGGCCAAGCACAGTCCGGGCTTGATCTTCGGGCCGCGGTGGCTGGTGCGGTAGTTCAGGACATCGGGGGCCATGTGCATTTCGGAGCCGATGCCGTGGCCCACGTAGTCTTCCAGGATGCCTAGCGGTTTGCCCGGCACCGAGGACACGTAG
>NZ_QAIQ01000442.1:0-7064 GCF_003061105.1 Arthrobacter sp. HMWF013 | reverse complement strand
CGCCGCGATGCCGCGCCACATGGCGGCCTGGGTGACGTCGGAGAGCCGCTGGTCCTCGGGATCTGCCTTGCCCACAATGACTGTGCGCGCCGAGTCCGAATGCCAGCCGTTCACAATGGCGCCGCCGTCGATCGAGATGATGTCGCCGTCGTTAAGGACCTTCCCGCCCGGGATGCCGTGGACAACTTCCTCGTTCACTGACGTGCAGATCGTGGAGGGGAAGCCGTGGTAGCCCAGGAAGTTGGACTTGGCGCCTGCTTCGTTCAGCACGGCCGCGAAGGCCTCGTCCAGCTGTTTGGTGGTCACTCCGGGCGCCGCCGCGGCCTGGGCGGCGTCCAGCGCGCGGCTCAGGACCAGGCCCGCCTCGTGCATGATGCGCATCTGGGCGTTGGTCTTGTATTCGATACGGGGCTGGCCGAATGCCATGGTGCGTCCTTCTTTCAAATGGCTGAGGCTCCTCCCGGGTGCCGGGAGGAGCCTCGAAGTTCTTTGCCTTGGTCAGGCGGCCTGAGCCGACTTGATGGCATTCATGACGCGGTCGGTGACCTCGTCGATGCCGCCGATGCCGTCCACCTGGGTCAGGATGCCGCGCTCGGCATACTTGGCCACAACGGCCTCAGTCTGCTCGTGGTACAGGTCCAGCCGGTGGCGGATGACGGCTTCGTTGTCGTCGCTGCGTCCGGTTTCCTTGGCACGGCCCAGAAGGCGGTGGACGAGTTCCTCGTCGTCGGCCGTCAGCTGCAGGACGACGTCGAGCTTCTCTTCGCTGGTGGCGAGGATCCCGTCGAGGTAGTCAACCTGCGCGGTGGTGCGCGGGTAGCCGTCCAGCAGGAAGCCGCCCTCGACGTCGGACTCGCTCAGGCGGTCGCGGACCATCTTGTTGGTCACGCTGTCCGGAACGAAATCGCCGGCGTCCATGTACTTCTTGGCTTCGATGCCAAGCGGCGTCTCGCCTTTGACGTTGGCGCGGAAGATGTCACCGGTGGAGATCGCCACGACGCCGAGGCGCTCGGAAATACGTTCCGCCTGTGTTCCTTTTCCCGAGCCGGGAGGTCCAATAATCAACATTTTCGTCATCGCAAAAGCCCTTCGTAGTGACGTTGCTGTAGTTGCGCATCTATTTGCTTGACGGTTTCAAGGCCAACGCCCACCATGATCAGGATCGAGGTGCCACCGAACGGGAAGTTCTGGTTCGCGTTGATAAGTACCAGTGCCACCAGCGGAATCAGCGCCACGAAGCCCAGGTACAGGGCTCCGGGGAGCGTGATCCGGGAGAGCACGTACTGCAGGTAATCCGCCGTCGGCTTGCCGGCACGGATACCCGGGATGAAACCGCCGTACTTCTTCATGTTGTCCGAGACCTCTTCAGGGTTGAAGGTGATCGCGACATAGAAGTAGGTGAAGAACACGATCATGGCGAAGTACAGCGCCATGTAGATCGGGTGGTCTCCTCGGGTCAGGTTGTTGTTGATCCACTCAACCCACGGCTGCAGGTCCTCGCCGGCCTTGGGCTGGTTGAACTGTGAGATCAAACCCGGCAGGTAAAGCATGGAGGATGCGAAGATCACGGGGATCACGCCTGCCATGTTCACCTTGATGGGGATGTAGGTGCTGGTGCCGCCCACGGTCCGGCGTCCGATCATGCGCTTGGCATACTGCACCGGGACGCGGCGCTGGGACTGCTCCACGAACACCACGAGGCCCACGGTCACCAGGCCGATGGCCAGGACCATGAAGAAGGTGCCCGGGCCCTGCGAGCTCCAGATGGCGCCCAGGGACGTGGGGAAAGTCGCCGCGATGGAGGTGAAGATGAGCAGCGACATGCCGTTGCCCACACCCTTCTCGGTGACGAGTTCGCCCATCCACATAATGAGTCCGGTGCCGGCTGTGAGGGTGATGATCAGCAGGATGGTGGTGATGATGCTGCTGTCAGGGATGATCGGCAGCGCACAGCCCGGCAGCAGCTGTCCTGAACGGGCCAGCGACACCAGTGTCGTTGCGTTCAGCAGGCCCAGGGCGATGGTGAGGTACCGGGTGTACTGGGTGAGTTTGGACTGCCCGGAGGCGCCCTCCTCGTACAGCTCCTGGAACCGGGGAATGACCACGCGGAGAAGCTGCACAATGATGCTGGCCGTGATGTACGGCATGATGCCCAGGGCGAAGATGGACACCTGAAGCAGGGCACCACCGCTGAACAGGTTGACGAGCTGGTAGAGCCCGCCTGCCGTCTGACCGCTTTGCAAACATTGCTGGACGTTCTGGTAATTCACACCAGGCGAGGGGATGAAAGCGCCCAAGCGGAAGATGGTGATGATTCCCAGCGTGAACAACAACTTGCGTCGCAGATCAGGCGTGCGAAAGGCCCGGCCAAATGCGCTAAGCACGCGTCCTCCTGAGGTGTAAATAAGCGTGGTGTGATGGGGATCAATAATCCCAACAACCGAGTCTAACGGGTGGATGTGTCCTGCGAATAATCCGCAGGCCGCCCCGGGAGCGCGTCGGCCGGGAATTCATGGTGCGGGGATGTGAAAAAAACTCCCGGGACACGGGGCCTTTGGGGCCCCGCATCCCGGGAGTTCCACAACGGGCTTCAGCCCACCGTCTACTAGAGAGCGGTGGTGCTTCCGCCTGCTGCTGCAATCTTTTCTGCGGCGCTGGCCGAGAATGCGTGGGCGGTGACGTCAACCTTGACGGTGATGTCGCCGGTGCCAAGCACCTTGACGGGCTGGTTCTTGCGAACGGCACCCTTTTCGACCAGGTTCTCCACGGTGACTGCGCCACCTTCCGGGAACAGCTCGTTGAGCTTGTCCAGGTTTACAACCTGGAACTCAACCCGGAACGGGTTCTTGAAGCCGCGCAGCTTCGGCAGGCGCATGTGCAGCGGCAGCTGGCCGCCGGCAAAGCCAGCCTTGATCTGGTAGCGGGCCTTCGTACCCTTGGTACCGCGGCCGGCGGTCTTACCCTTGGAACCTTCACCACGACCAACGCGGGTCTTGGCGGTCTTGGCACCCGGGGCGGGACGCAGGTGGTGAACCTTCAGGGCGTTCTGCTTTTCAGCGTTGGCGCTCTGTGCCTTCTCAGCAGTGTTCTTCTCTGCCATTTACTTCGCCTCCTCTACCTTTACCAGGTGCGGAACCGTGTTGAGCATTCCAACAGTCACGGCGTCGGCGGTGCGGACAACGGTGTGTCCGATCCGCTTCAGGCCCAGTGACCGGAGGGTGTCGCGCTGGTTCTGCTTGCCGCCAATGGCGGACTTGATCTGTGTGATCTCCAACTGCAGGTCGGAGGGAAACAGGTTCTTAGCCATGACTTAGACACCCGCCTTCTGGTTCAGGAGAGCCTTCACCATTGCCGGAGGAGCAACCTCGTCGAGGGGCAGGCCGCGGCGTGCTGCCACTGCTGCCGGCTCTTCGAGGCGCTTCAGGGCATCAACGGTCGCGTGAACGATGTTGATGGCGTTTGAGGAACCGAGCGACTTGGAGAGGATGTCGTGGATGCCCACGCACTCCAGTACTGCACGGACCGGACCACCGGCGATAACACCGGTACCGGCGGAAGCCGGACGCAGCATTACGACGCCGGCAGCAGCCTCACCCTGAACGCGGTGGGGAATGGTGTTGCCAATGCGGGGAACGCGGAAGAAGGACTTCTTAGCTTCTTCAACGCCCTTCGCGATTGCGGCAGGAACTTCCTTCGCCTTGCCGTAGCCAACGCCGACCATACCGTTGCCGTCACCAACGACGACCAGGGCGGTGAAGCTGAAGCGACGACCACCCTTGACCACCTTGGAAACGCGGTTGATGGTGACAACGCGCTCTACGAACTGGCTCTTCTCAGCTTCACGGCCGCCGTCGCGGCCGCCACGGCCACCACGGTCGCCGCGGCCCTGGCCACGGTCTCCACGCTCGCCACGACGAGCGCCACCACGGCGGTCATCGGCAGCAGCGGGAGCAGTGGTCTCAGTGGCCGGAGCAGCTACGGCTTCAGTCGCCTTCTGATCTGCAGACACAGTGTCCTTTTCCTTGTTTGCTTCCGTCACAGTGACAGCCCACCTTCACGTGCGCCGTCAGCGACGGCGGCGATCCGGCCGTGGTACTTGTTACCACCGCGGTCGAAGACAACAGCTTCGATACCGGCAGCCTTCGCCCGCTCGGCAACGAGCTCGCCAACGCGCTTGGCCTTGGCTTTCTTGTCGCCTTCGAATGCACGAAGATCGGCTTCCAGTGTGGACGCGCTCGCTACGGTCAGGCCCTTGGTGTCATCGACAACCTGGACGAATACGTGGCGTGCGGAACGGTTGACGACCAGACGAGGACGTACAGCCGTACCGGAGATGCGCTTGCGGATACGAAGCTGGCGGCGGCTGCGCGAAGCAGACTTGCTCTTGTTCGTACGCTTCTTATTGATTGAGATGGCCATGGTTACTTACCAGCCTTTCCGACCTTGCGGCGGATGACTTCGCCTGCGTAGCGGATGCCCTTGCCCTTGTACGGGTCAGGCTTCCGCAGCTTGCGAATGTTGGCAGCAACCTCGCCGACCTGCTGCTTGTTGATTCCTGAAACAGAGAGCTTGGTCGGGGTCTCAACTGCAAAGGTGATGCCGTCCGGTGCGGAAACATTTACCGGGTGGCTGTAGCCGAGAGCGAACTCAAGGTCAGATCCCTTGGCCTGAACGCGGTAACCAGTACCAACGATTTCAAGCTTCTTCTCGTAGCCCTTGGTAACGCCCTCGATCATGTTGGAGATCAGGGTGCGGGTCAGGCCGTGGAGTGAACGGGAGGCGCGCTCGTCGTTCGGGCGGGCGACAGTCAGGGTGTCTGCATCCAGGGAAACCTCGATCGGGCTGGCCACAGTGTGGTTCAGCTCGCCTTTGGTGCCCTTGACGCTGACGACAGAGCCGTCAACCTTGACCTCAACGCCGGCGGGAACGGTGATGGGGAGACGTCCAATACGTGACATTATTCTCTTCCTTTCCCGTTACCAGACGTAGGCGAGGACTTCGCCGCCCACGCCCTTCTTGCCGGCTTGCTTATCAGTCAAGAGGCCGGAAGAGGTGGACAGGATTGCGACACCCAGGCCACCGAGCACGTGCGGGAGGTTGGTGGACTTTGCGTAAACGCGCAGTCCCGGCTTGGAAATACGACGAACGCCAGCGATTGAACGCTCGCGGTTCGGTCCGAACTTGAGCTCGAGGGTCAGCTTCTTGCCAACCTCAGCGTCTTCTTCTTTCCAGGAGGCGATGTAACCTTCAGCCTTCAGGATGTCGGCAACGCGTGCCTTGAGCTTGCTGTACGGCATGGACACGGAATCGTGGTATGCCGAGTTTGCATTGCGCAGACGCGTAAGCATGTCTGCGACAGGATCTGTCATTGTCATGGTGGGCTCTTGCCCTTCCTCATAACGGTTTCCTCGGTGCACCTGGCGCAGTTGCCTGCGTTAGGCAGCCCCGAAGGACCTGTTACGTAGTTAGATTAGTCTTCGGCCTTGAACGGGAAACCAAGCGCCTTAAGCAGCGCGCGGCCTTCGTCATCGGTCTTGGCAGTGGTTACGACGGTGATGTCCATGCCACGAACGCGGTCGATGGAGTCCTGGTCGATTTCGTGGAACATAACCTGCTCGGTCAGACCGAAGGTGTAGTTGCCGTTGCCATCGAACTGCTTGCCACTGAGGCCGCGGAAGTCGCGGATACGGGGCAGTGCCAGCGTGACCAGACGATCCAGGAATTCCCACATGCGGTCTCCACGCAGGGTAGCGTGTGCGCCGATGGGCATGCCTTCGCGCAGCTTGAACTGTGCGATCGACTTGCGGGCCTTGGTTACCTGCGGCTTCTGGCCGGTGATCAGGGTCAGATCGCGGACAGCGCCGTCGATCAGCTTGGAGTCCTTGGCGGCATCTCCAACACCCATGTTCACAACGACCTTCACCAGGCGGGGAACCTGGTTGACGTTGCTGTACTTGAATTCCTCAACGAGCGTGCTCTTGATGGAATCGGCGTACTTGGTCTTCAGACGAGGAACGATCTTCGTTGCCGGAGTCTCGAGAGTCTCAGTCATTAGATGTCCTTCCCGGAGCTCTTAGCCACGCGGACACGCACGTCCCGCTTCACGCCATTGCGCTCAACGGTCTCGGTGCGGAAACCGACGCGGGTGGGCTTCTTGGTGGACGGGTCAACCAGAGCCACGTTGGAGATGTGGATCGTGGCTTCAACAACCTCGATGCCACCGGTCTTGGTGCCGCGCTGCGACTGACCGACCTTGGTGTGCTTGGTTACGCGGTTAATGCCTTCGACCAACACGCGGTTGGTCTCGGGGAATACGCGCAGAACCTTGCCCTGCTTGCCTTTGTCGCCGCCGCGCTCAGCCTTGGCGCCAGTGATGACCTGAACCAGGTCACCCTTTTTGATCTTAGCCATGGACTAAAGCACCTCCGGAGCCAGAGAAACGATCTTCATGAACTTCTTGTCACGGAGTTCACGACCAACCGGTCCGAAGATACGGGTACCGCGGGGGTCACCGTCAGCCTTCAGGATCACAGCTGCGTTCTCGTCAAACTTGATATAGGAACCATCCGCACGGCGGCGTTCCTTCTTGGTACGGACGATGACTGCCTTGACAACATCGCCCTTCTTTACGTTGCCGCCCGGAATTGCGTCCTTGACGGTGGCGACGATAACGTCGCCAATGCCTGCGTAGCGACGGCCAGATCCACCGAGAACGCGAATGGTAAGGATTTCCTTAGCACCCGTGTTGTCGGCGACCTTGAGTCGCGACTCCTGCTGAATCACTATTTACTCCTTGCGTCGCGCCGGTTCTCAGACCGAAAATCTTCCTACGGAATGAGCCTTGCGGAACGGTTGATCGGGGTGTCTCTTGACCTGCCTGGATTTTGCCAGACCAGGCCTAAACTCCCGTGCCAAAAACATTTGCTTCCCAGGCGGTTCCGGACAGGTCCGAAGCCTTTGGGGGCACTATGCCGTGGCACGATTGTTTACGAGGTAGATGACGGCGCACGAACGGCGCCATACAAACTCAATATCCTAGCACAGTCGAGCCGATCCCCCATATC
>NZ_QAIQ01000441.1 GCF_003061105.1 Arthrobacter sp. HMWF013 | reverse complement strand
ACCCTGGCCTGGGACGGCGGGGACGTTACCTCGATTTTCGCCTCGCTGTTCAACGTTGAGGGCCCGAGCTACAAGTTCTTCGACCTGCCGCTCGCGAACTACGGCTCCGCGAACTATGACTCCGTCGTCGACGCTGACGGCACCGTCGTCGGGTACTCCATGTTCACCGGCTACAGTGCCAACGAACGGCGGGCACTGTCCCTCGCGACGATCGACCCCAACGTCCCCGAAGGCACTGAGCTGAAGGTCGTGTGGGGCGAGCCCGACGGCGGAACCTCCAAGGCCGCCGTCGAGCCGCACGAACAAACTGAAGTGCGCGCCGTCGTCAGCCCAGTGCCGTACTCCTCCGTAGCCCGCGCAACGTACCAGGGCGGGTGGCGGACCAACTACAAGTCGGCCTAGGCTGGAGCCGGCCCATCAGGGGGCTGCGTGAGCCCCCTGATACCGGCGTCCGGCCACCTAAGGAGTCCTTCATGAGCCTGCGATACGCGCTGCTTGCGCTGCTCCGTGTGGGGCCGCTCTCAGGCTACGAACTGCAGAAGCAGTTCTCCGCTTCTGTTGGACACGTGTGGCACGCGCCGGACTCGCAGATCTACCCGGAGCTGCGCAAGATGGAGGCCGAACACCTTATCGAAGGTGAAGAACAGGCCCGCGGCCAGCGCGCCACCCGGAAGGTCTACCACGTGACGGAGGCGGGGGACCAGGCGTTCCAGGCCTGGATGCACACCCCTTTGGAGTATGCGCGGGTGCGCGATCCCGCCCACCTCCGGGCGGCCTACCTCGAAGCAGCCACCCCTGAGGCGGCCCGCGAGTTCTTCCGAGCGCACATCGTGCAGTGGGAAAGCGAGCTTGCGCAATGGGAGCGGGAACTCCTGCGGATAGAGGAAGTTGCCAACCCCATGCTGGTACGCCGGCTTGCCGTGACGGAACCGGAGGACCGCGAGCGGACTATCGCCTTCAAGCGGTTCACCTACGAGGGCCTGGTGGAGCGTGCCCGTGGGGAAATCGCCTGGGCGCAGCGCGGCCTCAAGCTCATCGACGAACTTGGCGGTACAGGCCGGGTCCAGCCGAACCGGGGCACCGCCCGCGTGTAGTGCGATGCCCCCGCCGTTTTAGCCGTTCACCCTGCAGCGCCTAGCCGAAGTTCTCCGCGGTGGCGTATCCCCTGCCGTTGTACTTCTGGACCAGGACCGAGGAAACCGCGGGCTGACCGTCAACTGTGGTGTCCACGGCCGTGCCTTCGAGCATCAGGGGCGCCTGCAGGCCCTTGATATCCCGCAGGGCTGTCATGAAATTCTCACGCGTCGGCTCGGTCATGTTCTCGAACGCCTCCTCAAGGGTGGCGCCCACCATGTAGCTCCACATGCAGTGCGGGAACGCCGGCATGTCCGGGTAGTTGCCGTATTGCTTGAGGTCCGCCAGGAACTTCACCACGTCCTCATTCTGGGCGAACTCCGGGCTCTGCGGCGCCTTGGCGAAGGAGACGGTGTAAATGCCCGGGTAGGCCGCGGCACCTCCCGGTTGGAGGATGGCGGTGGGGCTCGAGGTGTTGGACGGCAGGAACCAGCTGGGCTTCCAGCCGATCTGCTGGGCCTTCTGCAGCGATGCAATCACCAGCGGGGTGATGGACATCGCGTTGAAGAAGACGTCAGCGCCCGACGCCGCCAGCTGGGTCAGCTGCGCGTCCACCGATGTGTCGGTGGCCTCGTACGTCTGTTCCCCGACTATGGAGACATTTGAGGCTCCCTGGACGGCTTCCTTGAAGCCCTCCACATACCCCTTGCCGTAGTCATCGTTCTGATACAGGACCGCGACCTTGTGCTGCTGGCCCGACTTCGCGAGGAGCTCGCCGAAGGCCGATCCCTCGTTCTGGTAGATCGGGACGAAGCCGAGCTGCCAGGGGCTCTCCTCCCGGTCGCTGAAGAGCGGGTCGCCGGTCATCACCAGTACCTGGGGGACCTTGGCGCTGATGGCAGCATCGCGGAAGGCACGGTTGGTCGGTGTGCCTAGTCCTGATGTCACCGCAAAGACGTTGTCCGAGACCATCTGCTGGAAGTTCGACAGCGACTTCTGGGGATCGTAGGCGTCGTCGTAGGCCTTGATATTGACGGTCCTGGTCTTGCCGTCGCCGAACTTCACGCCGCCCGCTGCGTTGACGGAACCGAAGTAGGCCTGGACGCCTGCAACCGTGCAGGTACCGGGTCCGGCCGTCGCACCGCTCAGCGGGGTGGTGACACCCAGGGTGATCGCAGAGTCCGTGATGCCCGGCGCCGCCGTGGTCCCGCCGCCTTCCCCGGGCGCCGTGCGGGTGCATCCTGTGAGGGAGAGCGCAGCGATCGATGCCATCGCGACGATGCCAAGGACCCCGCCTGATTTTTTTCTACTCTTCATGATCGATCTTGCCTCTCTGTTTTTTCGAGTCCCTCCGGCGCGGGCTCCGTGGCTGGAGGGGGCCCCGGAGGGGTCTGCGGGGGGTTACTCCCCGTGGTGGTTCGGGCGGTGGTGGTTCTGTTGGTGCGTCCGCGCGTGAGCCGTCGGACCACCCTGGGGAGACTCACCAGTCCCTGCGGCAGCAGGAAAAGGACCACGAGGAGGATGGCACCCTGGCTCGCGGTGGTGAAGCTGGGATCGATGGCGTTCGTGAGCTGCGGAACGAAGACGTAATACGCTCCACCGATCAGCGAGCCGATGATGCTCCCGGCACCACCGATCACCATGGCCGCGAGAAGGCTGATGGAGTGGCCGAAGCTGAGGGTCTCGGGCGAGGTGTACTGCACGGCAGCCATGTAGAGGAAGCCGCTTGCCCCGCCGTAGATCGAGGCGATGGTGAACGCCAGCACCTTGGTGCGGTAGGGCGAGACACCCATGGAGGCAGCCACGGCTTCGTTTTCCTTGACCACCCCGAACGCCCGCCCGTACTTGCCGCGGACCAGGTTCCGCGCCAGGAGGAAGGCGACCACCGTCACCAGCAACACGATGTAGTACTGCCACTGGTCGCTGTAGAGGTTGCTCCACTCGGGGGCGTCCGAGAAACGGGCCGAGATACCCTGGGACCCACCGGTGAATTCGTCGAGCCGCTTGGCCAGCGGGACCCCCACAATAGGCAGCGCGATGGTCACCATGGCGATCGCGAGGCCGCCGAGCCGGGCCGCTGCGAGCGCCACGAGCAGCCCGACGATGCCCGCGACGGCGCAGGCGGCAATGAACACCACCACAATGTTCCAGTCATGGTTGACGCCGTAGGCGGTGACGTAGGCGCCGAGCCCGACGAAGAAGATCTGGCCCAGGTTGACCTGCCCCGTGTAGCCCATCACGATGTTGAGCCCCAGGACGGCCACGGCGTAGACCCCGATCCGGACCAGTGTCTGGTTGGCGAACGGCGGTAGGAAGAGCGGGGCCGCGAGCAATACAAGAGCGAGCACCACAACAAGGGCAATCCGCGCCGGCCTGCCGCGGAGAACGGACGGTGCGTTGCTCATCAGACCCTCACCACGACCTTTCGGCCGAACAGGCCCTGGGGACGGAGGATGAGGATGACGAAGATCAGGGCAAACGGCACAGCGATCTTCAGGTCATGGCCGATGAGCGGCACGTAGACGGCCACGAGGTTCTCCAGGACGCCGATCGCTGACGCGGCAAGCACGCAGCCGATCGGGCTGCTCAGGCCGCCGAGGATGACGGCGGCGAGCGCATAGACGAGCGCGGTGTCGAGCAT
>NZ_QAIQ01000440.1 GCF_003061105.1 Arthrobacter sp. HMWF013 | reverse complement strand
ATCTGGTAGTCCTGGCCCCGGATGTCGAACCCCCGGCCGGCCTCGGCCCGGACGCGGGCGAAGGTCTGGTCTCCGGCGAGGACGCGGCGCAGTCCGTCGAGTGACGGGCCGTGATGGGACGGGCCGGTGAGGCTCATGGCGGAAGCTCCTGTGGTGTTCGGAGAAAAGCAGGCAACACGAAAACCCGAAATTCGCAAGAATCCCGGGTATTCCCAGCCTACCGCGCGACGCGCCAGACTAAGCTTTCAGGACCCACGGCCATCCGGACGCCCCGCGGCTACGAATGGCAAAGTGAGAAGAAGGAGTCTTCATGACGGGCACATCCGAGTCATCAGCGCGCGCCGCAGCCAAGACCGTCCTGGTCACCGGGGCCACCGGCTACATCGGCGGACGGCTGGTGCCCAAACTCCTGGAGGCCGGGCACCGCGTCAAGGTCCTGGTCCGGTCCCCCGATAAAATCTCGGGGGTCCCGTGGCTGGCGAAGGTGGAAGTGATCCAGAGCAGCCTCGACGACGGAGAGGCACTGCGCGAGGGGCTCGCCGGCGTCGACGTCCTGTATTACCTGGTCCATTCCATGGCTGCCGGCGCCGGTTTCGAGGCCAAGGAGAAGGCGATGGCGGAGACCGTCGCCAAAGCGGCCGCGGACGCCGGTACCAGCCGCATTGTGTATATGGGCGGCCTTCATCCGGCCAATGCGAAACTGTCCACCCACATGCGTTCCCGGGAGACGGTAGGCAAGGTCTTCCTTGACAGCCCGGTGGATGCGATCGTCTTCCAGGCCGGCGTGGTGATCGGTTCCGGTTCAGCGTCCTTCGAGATGATCAGGCACCTCGCCGAGACACTCCCCTTCATGCCGGCACCCAGCTGGGTCCGCAACAGGATCGAAGCCATTGCCGTCCGGGATGTGCTCCATTACCTCGTGGGCGCCGCCTCCCTTGAAGGCCATATCAACCGCACGTTCGATATCGGCTGCCGGCAGGTGCTCACCTACGCCGGCATGATGAAGGAGTACGCCGCCGAGGCAGGTCTGCCGTACCGCGTGGTGCTGGCGCTGCCCATCCCAGCGCCCAAGCTTGCGGGCATGTGGGTGGCACTGACCACGCCCATCCCGCTGTCCATGTCGCTCCCCTTGGTCCAGTCGCTCCAGGACGACGCCGTTTCCGGCGAACACGACATCGACCAGTACATCCCCCGGCCCGACGGCGGCCTGACCAGTTACCGGACCGCCGTCGCCCTGGCGCTGGGCAAGGAACGCGATGGACAGGTGGAGACCACCTGGGCCAATGCCGGCGCCGATGCCGATCCGCTGCCCAGCGACCCGGACTGGGCCGGACACAAGGTCTACGTGGATGAGCGCACCTTCCACGGGGACGTTGATCCTGCCCATGTATGGACCATCATCGAAGGGATCGGCGGCCGCAACGGCTGGTATTCCCTCCCGCTGGCCTGGCAGGTCCGCGGCTGGCTGGACAAGCTCACCGGCGGGGCAGGCCTGCTGCGCGGCCGCCGCCATCCCGGCAACCTGGCTGTCGGAGAAGTGGTGGACTGGTGGCGGGTGGAGCGGATCGAGCGTGGGAAGCTGCTCCGGCTGCGGGCCGAGATGCGTGCTCCCGGACGGGCATGGCTGGAGCTCGCGGTGGAACCGGACGGCAACGGCAGCCTGTACCGCCAGCGCGCCATTTTCTTCCCCAAAGGCCTCAGCGGCAAGCTGTACTGGCTTGCCGTACTTCCCTTCCACAGCCTCATCTTCCCGGCGATGTCCCGGAACATCACCGCAGCCGCCCAGAAGCTCGCGCAGGCAGACACCGGTTCTGAGAACCTTCCTGCCGCCCCGTAGGATGTGGGGAGCAAAAAGCGTTCTGACACTGAAGAATCACTGGAGGATTCATGGCACTGAGTGCAACCACTACCCTTCCGCACGCCGTCGACAGCGTTGCAGCTGTCCTGGTGAACGAGGATTTCCAGCGACACACCAGTGAGCTTGTGGGCGGGACCCTGGAGTCCTTCGCGGTGACCGGTGACGTGGCAGGCGCCTTCAGCACCACCTCCGTCCGGACCCTGCCCACCACGCGCCTGCCGGAAATTGCCCGCAAGTTCGTGGGTGAGAGCCTCACGGTGACCCAGGTGGAGAACTGGGACGCCCCGTCGGCTGACGGCTCACGCCAAAGCAACATCTCGCTGAAGATCGCAGGCGCCCCTGTGGATGTCTCCGCAGTCCAGCGCCTTGTTGCGGAGGGCGGCAGCACCCGGATCGATTTGGAAGGAAACGTCACCTCCTCGGTGCCGTTCCTGGGCGGCAAGATCGCGGCCGCCGCTGAGCCCATGGTTGCCAAGGCCTTGAACCTGCAGTCCCAGCAGGCCCAGGCCTGGCTCGAAAGCCACTAAGGCGATGCAGCTCCCGCTCTTCGCTGCCTGGGTCCTGATCCTGGCCGGCGTCTGGTCCCTGGTGGTGTGGCCGCAGTTCCTGAAGCGTGTGATGAAGGATCCCCGCGCCAGGGACGCTGCCGGCAAGGCCACGAAGTTCCTCACGGTCCACGTGGTGCTGGTCAGCATCTCGATGGTGTTGGGGGCTGCCACCGCGGTAATCGGAGTTATGGGCCTGCTCGGCTAGACTGGTCAAAGGTGCGCCGGGAAGTCTGGTCGGCAACAATTTTGCCGACCCCTCAGTTCCCCAGGAGCCGTTATGGCCAAGCGCCCTTCCCGTCCTTCCCCTGCTGCCAGGGTTCTTAGCCGATCCAGTTACCCGGAGTACCTCAGGATCTCCGAGATCCTGAGGCTCGAGACCGTGGGCGGGGCACTGCTCCTCATGGCCACCGCCATTGCCCTCATCTGGGCCAATTCCGCGGCCGCCGACGGGTATTTTGCCCTTCGTGACCTGAAGATCGGCTACGAGCCGTGGCACCTCCAGCTGTCGTTGGGACATTGGGCCTCTGACGGGCTCCTGGCCATCTTCTTCTTCATCGCCGGGCTTGAACTTAAACGCGAGTTCGTCTCCGGGGAGCTCCGGACCATGTCCAAGGCGGTGGTGCCGGTGGCTGCTGCGGTGGGCGGAGTGGCTGTTCCCGCCATCATCTACACCCTGGTCAACCTCAACCAGGGCGCCGAAAGCCTGCGGGGCTGGGCCATCCCCACGGCTACCGACATTGCCTTCGCGCTGGCGGTGCTTGCTGTCATCAACAGCCACTTGCCCGCCGCCCTCCGCACCTTCCTGCTCACCCTGGCCGTGGTGGATGACCTCCTGGCGATCGGCATCATCGCGTTCTTCTACTCCTCCGGCCTGCAGCCGCTCTTCCTGCTGGCCGCCCTGCTCCCGCTGGGCCTGTTTACTTTTCTCGTCCAGAAACGCATCCGCAGCTGGTATCTCCTGCTTCCGCTCGCCTTCGCTACCTGGGCGCTGGTCCATGCCTCCGGGATCCATGCCACTGTGGCGGGCGTACTGCTCGGCTTCGCCGTGCCGGTCCTGGCGTCCAGGAAGCGCGGCGAATCCGGCGCCGGAATGGCCGAATCCTTCGAGCACCGCCTGCGCCCGCTGTCAGCAGGTTTCGCCGTCCCGGTGTTTGCCTTCTTCTCCGCCGGCGTTGCCCTCGGGGGGTTTGACGGGATCCGCTCAGCGCTGACCGATTCCGTTGCTGTGGGCATCGTGGCCGCCCTGGTCATCGGCAAGACTGTTGGCATCTTCGGCACCACCTACGTGCTCACGAAGACCACCAGGGCAAAGCTCGACGACAGCCTCGCGTGGGTTGATGTGGCCGGCCTTGCACTGCTGGCAGGCGTGGGCTTCACGGTGTCGTTGCTGGTAGCCGAGCTCAGCTTCGGCCCCGGCTCACCGCATGACGACCATGCGAAGGTGGCCATCCTGACAGGTTCACTGGCTGCTGCACTGCTGGCAACGGTGGTGCTTCGGCTGCGGAACCGGCATTACCGGACGGTCGAAGAAGTCGAGCGCAGGGACGCCGACGGCGACGGCGTCCCGGATGTCTTCGAGCACAAGGCCTAAGCCGCCCCGGCCGGCGTCGCCTTACCCGTCAGCCGACGTTCCCCAGCCCACGCCATCGGGTGGCTGGATCCCGGCGTTCTGATACGCGCTTAGGGCCGACATCTCACCCCTCGATGAGGGGCGGCTCGCTGGCGCAAGGCTCAGGCCGGCTTATGGCTCCAACTGGCTGAGGGCGCAGGCTGCCTCAGGCTGCCGCCTGGTTCACGGCGTCTTCGGCGGCGACCCAGGAGATCATGGCGCACTTGACGCGTGCGGCGTAACGGGCCACGCCCTCGAAGGCGGCGGCGTCGCCCAGGATTTCAGGATCGGCGTGGACCTTGCCGCGTGAGCGGAGGACCTCGCGGAAACTGTCGATGATCCCGTGCAGCTCGGCAACGCTGAGGCCCTCGGCCAGCTCGCTGAGGACCGACGCCGATGCCATGGAAATGGAGCATCCCGCCCCGTCCCAGGAAATCTGTGCCACCTTGCCGTCTTCCACAGCGACCCGGACGGTGACCTCATCGCCGCACACCGGGTTGAGCTGGTGCGACTGGCCCGTCGAGGCTCCCAGGGGCGCCTCAGTCCCGGCCAGGCCGCTGCCGTGGCGGGCCTTGGAATGGTCAAGGATGATCTGCTGGTACAGCTGGTCAAGACTCATGGACACATCTTTCGGTGGGGCGCGCTAGACGCGGAAGTAGGAGCGGACGCCTGCCACGGCATCGAGGAACGCATCGACGTCGTCGGTGGTGTTGTAGAGATAGGCGCTGGCCCGTGTGGTGGCGGTGAGGCCCAGGCGCCGGTGCAGCGGCTGGGCGCAGTGGTGGCCCACGCGGACGGCGATGCCCCGCGAATCAAGGAACTGGCCGACGTCGTGCGCGTGCACACCCTCGACGTCGAACGCTGCCAGCCCGATTCTTTCCTGTCCGGCAGCGGGCCCCAGGACCCGGATCCCCGGAAGGGCTTCCAGCCCGGCAACCATGCGCTGGCCAAGCTCAGCTTCCCAGCGGTGCACACGGTCCAGGCCGGTCTCCGTGAGGTAGTTGGCAGCAGCCGCCAGGGCAACGGCCTGGGAAATCCGCTGGGTGCCGGCCTCGAAGCGCTGGGGAGCCGGCAGGTACTCTGCCCGTTCCATGGTCACGGTGGTGATCATGGAACCCCCGGTAAGGAACGGCGGCAGCGTGTCCAGGATGTCCTGTTTGCCATACAGGACGCCGATCCCGGTGGGCGCCAGCATTTTGTGGCCCGAGAACACGGCGAAGTCAACGTCCAGGTCCTTGACGTCCAACGGCAGGTGGGGCGCGGACTGGCACGCATCCAGGACCACCAACGCCCCGGCCTTGCGGCCCAATGCCACCAACTCCTTCACAGGGTTGATGGTTCCAAGGACATTGGAGGCGTGGGTAAAAGCCAGGACTTTGGTCCTGCTGCTGAGAATTTCGGCCGCGACGTCGAGCCGCAGGGAGCCGGCGTCGTCGATGGGGATGTAGCGGAGGGTGGCGCCCGTGCGGAAGGCCAGCTCCTGCCACGGAATCAGGTTGGCGTGATGCTCCATTTCGGTGACCACGATCTGGTCCCCGGGGCCGACGGCGAGTTCCCTGAGCCGTGCGTCCCCCCTGCCCTGCGCCGACCACAAGGTGGCGTTGGACAGCGCATAGCTGATGAGGTTAAGGCCCTCGGTGGCGTTCGAGGTCCACACTGTCTCGGCGTAGTCCGCCCCAATGAAGTCCGCAAGGGTCTGGCGGGCGTCCTCGAAAACTTCGGTGGCTTCCACGGCGAGGTGGTGAGCGCCGCGGTGCACGGCGGCGTTGCGCTGTTCGTAGAACTCCTGCTCAGCTTCGATCACACTGAGCGGGTTCTGGGATGTGGCACCGGAGTCCAGGTAGACCAGCTGCTGTCCGTTGACGTGCTGGCCCAGAACCGGGAAGTCGTTTCGAATCCTGAGGACTTCGGCATTATCCATGGCCGGCACGGCGCGTTCCAGCGTGGCAGGCGTTGATACTAAGGCCAAAGCTAACTCCTTGAGATGCCAATGGATTGACACTCAATTGTCCCACAGCACCACTGTGGCGGCGGTCCGAGGGCCAACCGCCACAGCAGCTCCGGGCTTCGACCCGCGGAGAGGAGGGCCGGCGACGGCTGGGGGGAGAGCCTCGGTCTCAGAAGACTCTGACGTCGCCGGCCCCGTCTATGTCCGGCCTATAAGCCGGAAGTCATTCTCAAGACGAGACCTGGAAAGTCTGGTGGCAGTCCGACCGGTGTTTGCCGCCGTATCTTTCTGCCTCTCCTAGTTAAGCCTTTCCGGGCACCCGTAACACGAGTAGGCGGTACTCGACTTCTACGCTCCGGTCCTCCGGGTTACGCGCTGCTGATACGCGTATTTCGTAACTGCCAATACTTGGCTCCCCTACGGTTCCCTGGCGGTGGCGCGGGGCCCGGTCCTGACGGCGCTGGGCCTCGATTCAAGAGTCCCTACAACGCGCATCAGCTGCCGCGGGGCAGGCCCGGCGGCACAACGGGAGCAGAGGGGGCGTGGCCGTATATGTCAGCGCAGGGAGGAGCCGGACTTACCGCGGCAGCGCGGTAGCCAGTTCGTCGCGGCTCCGTACCCCGAGTTTGACGTAGGTACGGTACAGGTGGCCCTCCACAGTCCGCACCGACACCATAAGCCGCTGGGCGATCTCGCGGTCAGTCAGTCCCTGGACCGCAAGCTCCACGATGTCCTGCTCCCGCCGGGTGAGATGCACGGCGGGAGCTGCCGCGATGAACTGGCCCTCGCGGAACCGCTCGCCGAGTTCGTGATCGCATTTCTCCCGCAGGGCCACAGCCTGGCGTGCCCTGCGGCGTTCCCCCGAGTTCTCGAGGACGGAGCTCGCGCGGGCGTAGGCTTCCCTGGCCAGATTCACGAATCCGGAGGTTTCCAGGTTTGCGGCGGTGTCCATCAGGGCGTCGGCATCCGCGGACTCCCAATGGCGGGCGAGGGTCAGCACGGCCGCTGCCCAGCGTCCTTCAACGTTCCCGGCGACGGATTGGACCAGGGGAATTACCGAATGGTCGCCCAGGTCCCAGCACACTGCCAGAAGCTCCAGCAACATGCCCGCACGTGCGGAC
>NZ_QAIQ01000439.1 GCF_003061105.1 Arthrobacter sp. HMWF013 | reverse complement strand
CTACTAACCACCTAACCAACAGGTGTTGCAACGACCCCTAGAAACCGCCCGTCAGGGGCGCCGGCCTTTCCTGTTGCATGGGGAATGCCGTAGGGCAGGCCGGGTCAGTCCCGCCCGGCCTTGCGGATCTGGTGTTCCAGGAGCTTGGACTGGACGGCGCCGACTACTTTGTTCTTCAGGTCCGTGGGAACGCGGATCATGCCCTCCTGGGCCACAGATGCCACATGCTCCCCGGCCTGGTTGAAAATCTTTCCCGTGGCCAGGCCCCGGGCACCCTGGGCGCTGGGGGATTCCTGGACGTACAGCAGCCACTCATCCACGCGTGCGGGCCGGTGCCACCACATCGCGTGGTCCAAGCTGGCAACGCTCATGCCGGGGGTGATCCAGCTCATCCCGTGGCGGCGCAGGATGGATTCCAGCAGCGTGTAGTCGCTGGCATAGGCCAGGGCAGCCCGGTGCACGTTCGTGTCGTCGGGCATAGGTCCGAAGGTCTTCATCCAGACCGCGTTGCGCGCCTCCCTCTTCCCCTTCGCGGAAACGTAAAGCGGCGGATCCACATGCCGGATATCGAAGGGCCGTTCGTACGCCCAGTGCTGTGCGATGGGGTGGTCGAACTTGCCGAGCAGTTCGGCTGTACTGGGCAGCGACTCGGGATCGGGAATGCCCGCAGGCATCCTGGACCCGTGATCAATCCCTTCATCCGGGTCTTGGAACGAGGCGATCATCGAGAGGATGGGCACGCCTTCCTGGTAGGCGTGGACGCGCCGTGCCGAAAAGGACCGGCCATCCCGCAACCGCTGGACACCGAAGGTGATGGGCTTGTTGGCGTCCCCCGGACGCAGGAAGTAGCCGTGCATGGAATGAACCATGCGTTCCGGGTCCACAGTCCTTATTCCGGCGATCAGCGACTGGGCCAGAACCTGCCCGCCGAACACCCGCTGACGGGGCTGCTGCTGCGAAGGCCCCAGGAAGATGTCCTCATCGGTCCGGGCGCCCTGAAGCTCACCAAGGTCAAGGAGGTGGATAAGGGCTGAGGTGGGGTCGCCGCTGGGCGGCGCCAGCAATCCGGTTTCGGCTTCAGTCATGGATCGACTCTAGACGGCACCCCGCCGCTGCTCAACAAAGGCACAGCCGGTAGTGTTCTTTATGTGTCTGACCTACTTACCCAGTCCTTCCGGTTCGCCGACGCCCGTGATCTTGCCGATCTCCGCACCTTCGCCACCCGTGCCAAAGCCGTGGACGACGGCGCCATCCGGCTTCAGGCCGCGGGTTCCGTTCTCGCGGCGTACGTGTGTGTCCTCCGGCCACGACTGCTGGGCGAATCCACTCCTACCATCCTGGGCCTGCGCACCATGGCCCTCGCCGAGCCTTCCGCGACTGATGTCACGGTTCCGCTGTCAGCTGTCCTTGACCGTCTTGCACGGGCGGGGGAGGACGACGTCGAACTGCCCGTTCCGCCGGCCACAGTCAGCGAGTCGTGGACGGGGGTCGGGGCGCCCCGCACCGGCTGGGAACTGGTGGGTACGCTGGCCGATGCCGGGCTCCGCCAGGCGGCCGAAACCGGCATCTCCGAAGTTGCTGCCATCGTGCCGACCAACCCGGGCATGCTGATAGTCAATAACGCCCGTGCCACGGTATGGGGCAGGGAACTGGACGCATCCGGGATCCCGCTCGGCGCCGCCTTCGCCGCACTGACGCTCGGATTCCTCGCTGACGGGGAGCAGAAGCTCTACCGGGCCGGGCGCTGGTTCCGCCTCAGCGGTCCGCGCGGCCACGTCCTTGCCAGGAGCGGCAGCGGGCTGCAGCAGCCCTGACCCCGGTCACGGCCTCACGGAAACCTTACGGCTCCGAAGGGCTGTTCACCATGGACAGGGCGGCCCGTTCCATGTAGTCCCACAAGGTCCCCTCGTACAGCGGAGGCAGGTCCAGGGAATCCACGGCTGCCCGCATGTGGAACAGCCAGCGGTCCTTCGCAGCAGGTGTGACCCGGAAGGGCATGTGGCGCATCCGCAGGCGCGGGTGGCCCCGTTCCTCCCCGTACGTGGTGGGCCCGCCCCAGTAC
>NZ_QAIQ01000438.1 GCF_003061105.1 Arthrobacter sp. HMWF013 | reverse complement strand
GGCCACCACGTTCTTCGATGACCCCGACGTCATCGCCAAGGCCTCCCGCGGCCTGGGCGAAGCCATGGTGGGCATCAACGTGGACGAAATCCCGCAGCCCCACCGCCTCGCTGAGCGCGGCTGGTAACAGCGGCAAAAGCAGTACGACGCCGGCCCGTCCCCTCTCCAGGTGGCGGGCCGGCGTCGTTCGCTGGTTGAGGTCTTCAGTCGAGGCCGCGGCGTTTCAGCAGCGGCTCGAGCTTCGCGTCGCGTCCCCTGAGGGCGCGAAAGGATTCCAGCGGATCCCGGCTGTTCCCGCGCGCGAGCAGTTCCCGGCGGAAGCGCTGGCCGTTGGCAAGGGTCATGCCGCCCTGTTCGGTGAACCAGTCCACGGTTTCGGCGTCCAGCACCTCGCTCCAGATATAGGAGTAGTAGCCGGCTGCGTAACCGTCCCCGGCGAAGATGTGCTGGAAATAGCCGGTGCGGTACCGGGGCGGGATGAGCGCATGCGCCACTCCGGCGGCTGCCAGCGCCTTCTCCTCGAAGGCGAGGGCATCGTCCGGGACAGCCGCGACGTCCAGCGTGTGCCAGGCCAGGTCCAGCAGTGCTGCCCCGAGATACTCGGTGGTCCCGAAGCCTTCGCCCCAGAGCCGTGCGTCATCCAGCCTGGCCACAACTTCCCGCGGAAGCGGTTCGCCGGTGACGTGGTGCCGTGCATAGTTGGCCAGCACCTCCGGCCAAAGGATCCACATCTCGTTGACCTGCGAGGGGTACTCCACGAAGTCGCGGGGGACTGCAGTCCCCGCGAACCGCGGGTAGGTCACCTTCGAAAACAGGCCGTGCAGTGCATGCCCGAACTCGTGGAAGGTGGTGCGCAGTTCGTCCAGGGTCAGAAGTGTGGGCTCGCCCGCTGGAGGCTTGGAGATGTTGAGGTTGTTGACCACCACAGGCAGGGTGCCGAGCAGGTCCGACTGTTCCACCAAGGAGTTCATCCAGGCCCCGCCGCGTTTGGATTCCCGGGTGTAGTAGTCGCCAAGGAACAGCCCCAACCCGCTCCCGTCCTGGTCCCGGACCTCCCAGACACGGACATCGGAGTGGTAACCGGCAAGGTCCCGGCGTTCGTGGAAAGTGATGCCGTACAGGGAAGTGGCGGCGAAGAAGACGCCATCCTGCAGGACACGGTCCAGCTCGAAATAAGGCCGGAGGGCCTGCTCGTCCACAGCGTATTTTTCGCGCCGGACCTTGGCTGAGTAGAAGGCCCAGTCCCACGCTTCAAGAGGGTGGCCTGCGCTCTGGGCCAGGGCAGCAGCTTCGGCGTCGGCATTGCGGACCGCGGCCGGCGCCAACCTGTTGAGCATGGCCTGAACGGCCCCGAAATCGGGGGCGGTCTGCCGGTCCACCACGAGTTCCGCATAGTTCGCGAACCCCAGCAGCGCGGCCTTCTCGGCCCGGAGGCTGGCCATGGACCGTGCCAGATCCAGGACATCCAGGCCGCCGCCGTCGCTGCCACGGCTGATGGAGGCCTCAAACAGCCG
>NZ_QAIQ01000043.1 GCF_003061105.1 Arthrobacter sp. HMWF013 | reverse complement strand
CCGTGAGGAACTCGAGCTTGACGGCGAAGATGAGTCCGGCAGCCTGCTGACGAACATGGTCCTTGGCAACGGCGCCCGCCTGTATGTGGATCACGCCCACCCGGAGTACTCAAGCCCCGAAGTGACCAATCCCCGTGACGCGGTGGTGTGGGACGCCGCCGGCGACCTCGTAGCGCTGGCGGCGGTGCGGCGCCTCGGCGCAGATCCGGAGCTGCCACCGGTCAACCTGTACAAAAACAACACAGACAACAAATCTGTGTCCTATGGTTCCCACGAGAACTACCTGATGCCACGGTCGGTCCCCTTCGGAGACATCGTCAGGGGGCTGACCCCTTTCTTCGTAACGCGCCAGATCATGTGCGGCGCCGGGCGCGTGGGCCTTGGCCAGGACAGTTCAACCCCGGGCTACCAGATCAGCCAGCGGGCTGACTTCTTCGAGGCTGAGGTGGGGCTGGAAACCACTATCCGCCGGCCCATCATCAACACCCGCGACGAACCGCACGCCACCGCGGACAAGTACCGCCGCCTGCATGTCATCATCGGGGACGCCAACCTCAGCCAGACCGCCAACTATCTCAAGTTCGGCACCACCGCGATGGTCCTGAGCCTGATTGAAGCCGGACTGGCACCCAAAGTGGAGGTCCACGAGCCCGTCGCCGCATTGCAGGCGATCAGCCACGACACCACGTTGACGGCGACGCTGAGGCTGCTGGACGGCCGGCGCGTCACCGCCCTGGACCTGCAGTGGATGTACCACGAAGCGGCGGCAAAGCTGGCGCAGGACACCGGTGTTGGTGATGCCGTGGACGGGGACGGCCACACGCATGAGGTGCTGGACCGCTGGGCCGCCACCCTGACCCAGCTCGACTCGGACCGAAAGTCAGCGGCGGCCTCCGTGGAGTGGCTGGCGAAACTCTCCCTCCTGGAGGGGTACCGCGACCGGGACAACCTCGCCTGGGACGACGCCAGGATGGGCCTGGTGGACCTTCAATGGGCGGACATCCGACCGGAGAAGGGCCTGTACTACCGGTTCCTGGCCCGGAACCGGATGCAGCGGATCGTGGACGACTCCAGCATCGCCACCGCGGTGACCGAACCGCCGTCGGACACCCGCGCCTTCTTCCGCGGACGCTGCATCAGCACCTTCGGCAAAGATGTAGTGGGGGCAAGCTGGGATTCGGTCATTTTTGATGTCCCTGGCTACGGGCGTCTGCAGCGCGTCCCCACCCGGGAACCCCTGCGGGGGACCCGGGCGCTGACGGGAGGGCTCTTCGCCCGCCACCGGACAGCGGGGCCGTTCCTCGCAGAATTGCTCGGGCAAAATACCGCTCCGCCTCGGGCGTAAACGCCGCCGGCGGGCGTATAGCGTGGCAATATGGGCGTATCGGCAGATCCGCCCGGATCCGATGATTGCAGAGGGAGATATCACCATGGCAGGCCAGGAGCAACAGAAGCCACAATCACAGAACAGCCAGGTCGACGAGGACATCGCAGAGGCCCCTCCGGCGGCCCCCGAAGCCCACGCCTCCGCCGCGACCGAGGGCGTCGACGACCTCCTTGACGAGATCGACGGCGTCCTTGAATCCAACGCCGAGGAGTTTGTCCGGGCCTTCGTCCAAAAGGGCGGTCAGTAAACCGGTTCCGGGTGCAGCCAGCCGCACCCGGACGGAATCTGTACCGACGTTGAAGGACCACGTTCAAGGAGTGCATCAGTGCAGGAATCAACCGCCAACCAGGTAGCCGGCAACGCGACGTCGTCCTTTACCGAGCACCTGCAACGTGATCGGCCGGACCTGCTTCCGTATAACCGAACACTGCCGCTCCCGTCAGCGGCGGCTGCTGCGCCGCTGCAGGTGCCGCACGCCACCACCATCGTGGCGATGGGCTACGCCGGCGGCGTTCTGATGGCCGGCGACCGGCGGGCCACGATGGGCAATGTTATTGCCAGCCGACACATCGAAAAGGTTTTCCCGGCGGACAGGTATTCCGTTCTGGGCATAGCGGGCACGGCAGGTATTGCCATCGACCTGACGCGGCTGTTCCAGGTGGAGCTGGAGCATTACGAAAAAATCGAGGGCACACTCCTTAGCCTTGACGGTAAAGCCAACCGTCTGGGAGCGATGATCCGCGGGAACCTTCCGATGGCTTTGCAGGGACTCGCGGTGGTTCCCCTTTTTGCCGGCTTCGACACCACCGCCGGGGTGGGACGCCTCTTCTCGTACGACGTCACCGGCGGCAGGTACGAGGAACGCGAGCACCACACGGTGGGCTCCGGCTCGGTCTTTGCCCGGGGTGCCCTGAAAAAGCTGTGGCGGCCCAACATGACGGAGGCGGAAGCAGTTTCGGTCGCGGTGGAATCGCTTTACGACGCCGCCGACGACGACTCCGCCACCGGCGGTCCGGACCCGGTCCGTCAGTTGTGGCCCGTGGTGTACACGGTGAACCGGAGCGGCGCACGGCGCGTCCCTGAAGCTGAGCTCGCGGCAGTTGCCGGCCGCATTATCGAAGCCCGGTCTGCCGAGCGGCGGGAGGCCTGAGATGACGCAGCAGTTCTATGTTTCCCCCGAACAACTGATGAAGGACCGTGCGGACTTCGCACGGAAGGGCATCGCCCGCGGCAGGTCTGTGGTGGTCATCAGTTGCGAGGAGGGCATTGCCCTGGTAGCCGAAAACCCCTCGCCTTCCCTGCATAAGATCGGCGAGATCTACGACAAAATCGCCTTTGCAGCCGTCGGCAAATACAACGAATTCGAGAGCCTCCGCCAGGCCGGCGTCCGGTACGCGGATGTTCGCGGCTACTCCTACGACCGCGAGGACGTCACCGCGCGGGGACTCGCCAGTGTCTACGCGCAGAGCCTCGGGGCGGTCTTCACCGCCGAACAAAAACCGTTTGAAGTTGAGCTGGCGGTTGCCGAAGTGGGCCTGACTCCGGAACTGGACCACCTCTACAGGT
>NZ_QAIQ01000437.1 GCF_003061105.1 Arthrobacter sp. HMWF013 | reverse complement strand
GTAGATGATGCCCGACGGGATCGGGGACAGCTCCCCTGATGTCACGGCGACCATGACTTCATCGAACATGCTGACGGCCTCGTCCGCCCGCCCCAGCATCAGGGTTGCCTGGCCGGTTCCCAGGAGGCCCAGCGCGGACAGGTCCTTCTCCTGGAACCTCCGGCCGAGCTCGGCGGCCTGGGTGAACAGCTCGAGGGCGCCAGCAGGATCACCACCGTAGAGTTTGCCCAGCGCCGCGGGCACCATGAGGAATCCCTGCACAGGGTTTGGCTGGGCCAGTTCTTCTGCGAGCCTCTGGCCACGCGCAAACCATCCGCCGGCCTGCGCATTGTCCCCCTGGAACATGTGCTGCATGCCAAGCCAGCCCGCGCACAGGGCAGCGCTCGCAACATCGCCGACGACGAGATATTCCTCGTGGGCGCGGGTGAGGGTGTCCAGGCCTGTGGTGGTGTTGCCCGTCAGAATCCCGGCGGTGGCCAACCTTTCAAGGTCCGCCGCGGGAAGCCCGTCGCGCCGATCGGCGTCGGAATAACTCCTGAAGGCATCGGTCCACCGGTGTTCCCTGAACGCGGCCCTGCCCTCGTCGATGCCCGCTCCAGTTGACACGCCGGCCTCCTCCGACACAGCCCGCCCAGCCGGCGTCGTCGCCGTGACGCGCGCTGGACGCTACGGTACTTAAGCGTCACGGTACGCCCGCCAAACCCGGTCCACAAGCGGGCCGCGGGGTACCGCATGGAACCGAAAACTGCACTGCCGCGGGCTTACCGCAGCAACCCGCGCAGCGTCTGGATGGTGTCGGCCTCCGCTGCCGTCTTGTCGTCGCGGTAGCGCTTGACGCGTGCGAACCGGAGGGCGATTCCGCCCGGATAGCGCGAGGAACTCTGCACGCCGTCGATCGCGATCTCCACCACGGTGACGGGCTTGACCCAGACCGTGCCTGCCGTGCGGCGCACCTCAGTCTCCTGGAACCGTTCGGTCTGCCAGCGCAGCAGCGCGTCGGTGAGGCCCTTGAACGTTTTGCCCACCATCACGTAGCCGCCGGGTTCGCCGAACTCGCCGGCAGGGTCAAGGGCTCCCAGGTGCAGGTTCGATAGCAGCCCGGTGCGCCGTCCTGATCCCCATTCGCAGGCGAGGACCACCAGGTCGTAGGTGAGCACCGGCTTCACCTTGATCCAGTTGGAACCACGCCGGCCGGCTGCGTAGGCCGATCCCACCGCCTTCACCACCACGCCTTCATGGCCTGCGGCAAGTGCCTCGCGGGAGACTCGCTCGGCGACATCCACGTCCGCTGTGATCTCCCCCGGGATCCGGTGCCCGGGGGCGATCCGCTCGAGCAGGCCGATGCGCGTGGACAACGGTTCGTCGAGCAGGTCACGTCCGTCCAGGTGAAGTACGTCGAAGAACCACGGATGCAGCACCGTGGCACGCGCTGCATCCGCGCCGAACCGCGCCATCGTCTGCTGGAACGGCCGTGGTCCGCCGTCCTCGTCGAGGGCGAGGGTCTCGCCGTCGAGAATCACATCGCGCACCGGAAGTCCGCGCACTACCTCCACCACTTCGGGAAGCCGGTGTGTCACGTCAGCCAGGGTGCGTGTGTAGATCCGCACCTCGTCGCCCACCCGATGCACTTGGATACGTGCTCCGTCGAGCTTGTATTCCACGGATGCCTCGCCCGTGGCCTCCAGCGCCGCGCCGGCGCTTGCGGCCGTGGAGGCGAGCATGGGCTGCACGGGACGGCCGACGACGAGGCCGACGGCGTCAAGCTGGGCCGGGCTGCCCGTGATCGCCAGCAGGGCGGTCCCGCCGAGATCTCCGGAAAGCATGGCCGCCCGCCGCACGGTCTCAACGGGGCGATCGGCGGCGCGGGCGATCGCATCGGTCAGCACCCCTTCCAGGGCACCGGTCCGGAGTTCTCCGAGCAGCACGCCGGCGATGAATGCCTGCTCGCCCGCGGTGGCCGCCGCTGTGAGCCGCCGGAGGGTTGCGGCGCGCTCGGCCGCCGATCCGGCGCCTGAGGGAAGAAGCAGCCGGTCCAGGGCGGCATCGAGGTCCGCGACGGTAAGACCGGGCTCGGCTGCGGGCTCCCCCATGGCCGCCGCCATGCCACGCCAGCCGACTCCTACCCTGCCCTGCCGCGGCCTGGCGGTGAGGAGGCCGACCGCCGTCGTAATGTCCGCGGGCTCAAGCCGGCGCAGCAGGCCGGCCAGTGCCTCGACTTTCGCGAGCCGGGAGCGGGTGGACGCGACGGTGTCCGAGGTTCTCACGAGCTCGTCGAGCAGCATGGCACCAGTCTGCCATGACAGCAAAAACCGGCCCAGCAGATGCTGGACCGGCTTTTAGCGGAGACGCTGCGGACCCACGCCGTCTTTAACGCCAACGCGGGGTCACTCCCAGCCCAAAAATCGTTCATTATCGGGCCGGGAGTGACCCCGCGTTGGTTCAGACTCCCCCGGCCCCGCGAGCGAGGTGAGGGCGACGGTAGGGCTTAGTGGCTGTGG
>NZ_QAIQ01000436.1:989-1800 GCF_003061105.1 Arthrobacter sp. HMWF013 | reverse complement strand
ACGTAGATGGTGGTCGCGCCGGGCGGCACGATGGCGACGTGACTGAAAGCGGGGCTGGAGACGAGCCCCGCGGGGCGGATGCGCTGGATGGGTGCCATGCCTGTACGGTCCCACCACGCGGCGTCCGTGGCGACCTGCGTCTGTTTTTCCTGTGGCGCTCACGCGTGGACCGGCGATAACATTGCCCGCACACTGACGTCTGTCAACGGCGAGGAGACTGTCATGGGCGACGCAACGGCGGAACGGGGACCGGCGGACCTGATGATCGATCTGATCATCTCCCTTGACGGGTACGCCTCAGCCGAGGGGTGGCCTGGCTGGTGGGGGCTGGAGGGACCCGAATACCTGGCATGGCTGGAGCAGGAGGGGGAGAAGGGCTACACCTTCCTTCTCGGGGCGAACACGTACCGGCTGATGTCCGGCATGTCAGAGGAGGCTGCGGCCGGAGGGGCGGGATTTTCGGAGGAGGAAGGTGCCAGCCTGACCGGCCTGGCCGCTGTGCCCAAGGTTGTCTTCTCGTCCACCCTGCAAGGGCCGCTGACCTGGCCCAACTCGAGGCTGGTCAGCGGGGACGCCGTTGCGGCCGTGGCGGAGTTGAAACGGACCGCCACCGCGCCCTTGAGCACCCTCGGCAGCCTTGGCCTCTGCCGTTCGCTACTGACCGCCGGCCTGGTTGACCGGTTCCGGTTGGTAGTCTTCCCTGTCATCACCGGCCGTACCGGGCGGGAACGGATCTACGACGGCTATCCGGACGTTGCGCTCAAGATGGTGGACAGCAGGACGTTCGACGGCCGGCTCCAGCTCCTCGAAT
>NZ_QAIQ01000436.1:0-969 GCF_003061105.1 Arthrobacter sp. HMWF013 | reverse complement strand
CCGCCGCTAAGTCAAACCCTGGCTGCCAAGGCTCCGGTACTTGGCCAGCCGTTGCGGCAGCAGCTCGTCGATCCCGGCGCTGGACAAGGTGGCCAGCTCGTACTCAATGGCCTGCCCCATCCGTTGGCAGAACGCCTTCGGCTCCCGGGAAGCGTCCGGCCGTTCATCCACGATGTGCTCAACAAGTCCGTTGGCATGGAGGGACGCGACGTTGACGCCCTGGGACTCGGACATGGCCGGCGCGAACGCGGTGTTCCGGTGGACAATGGCGCTGGCACCTTCAGGGGGCAGCGGTGACAGCCACGCATGCTGGGCTGCGATGGTGCGGTCCGCCGGCAGCAGCGCGAGTGCGCCCCCGCCGGCACCCTGGCCCAGGAGGACGGAGAGTGTGGGGGAACTGAGTCCGATGAGATCGTGCAGGGACCGCGCGATTTCGCCCGCGAGCCCTCCTTCTTCGGCTTCCTTGGACAGGGCTGCGCCGCTGGTGTCGATCACGGTGAGCAGCGGCAGCCCCAGTTCCTCGGCCAGGCGCATCCCGCGGCGGGCCTCGCGGAGGGAAGCAGGTCCCATCGCAGTCTGCTGCGAGGGCCGGGGCCGGGTGTGGCCGATCACCACGCAAGACTCCTGGCCGAAGCGGGCCAGGGCCAGCTGGAGGCCCGGGTCCTTTTCGCCCTGCCCGGTGCCGTTGAGCGGCAGCACATCCCTGGCACCGTAGGCGAGTAGCTGCCGCAGGTCCGGACGCCGCGGATTACGGGAGATCCCGATCGATTCCCACGCGCCGGCGTCGGGCGCTTTGACCGAAAGACTCTTCGGCGGCGCGGGCGTCCGGTGCGGCCCGGTGACCAGAATGCTCAAGGCGCGGTCCACGACGTCGGACAGCTGGCCGGGCGGGACCACCGCATCGATGAGGCCCTTGTCGAAGAGGTTCTCGGCGACCTGGACGTTTGCCGGGAACGGGGTTCCGTTAAT
>NZ_QAIQ01000435.1 GCF_003061105.1 Arthrobacter sp. HMWF013 | reverse complement strand
GTACGCCCCGGCGATCCCCGCGAACTGCATGACGCCGGCGCCGATGAACGGCCCCACAAAGACGCCGATCCTGCTCACCCCGCCCAGGGTGGAGAGCGCCCGCGCCCGGAACTGGAGGGGCACGGCCTCGGTGAGGTACTTCTGCCGGGCCAGGCTGAAGACGCTCGCGGCCATCCCGACGACGATCATGGCCACCGCGAGCAGCCACAGTCCGTTGGGGATCAGGGAGGACATCGCGGCGGCTGCAAGCGCCAGGGCACCTGTCGCGGCGGCGCCGACGATGGACCAGCGTTCGCCGAACTTCAGCGTGATGAGGGATGCGGGCAGGTTGAAGAACCAGGAGCCGAGACCGATCAGGGTGACGATCAGCGCGGAGACGGCCACCGAGGCGCCGAGGTCCCGCGCGGACAGAACCACCACGGGAAGCACTGCCCCTTCGCCGATGCAGAACAACAGCGCGGGGCCGAATGCAGGTATGGCGATGCTCCGGAAGTTGAAAGGCTGCGGGGATCCTGGCGAAGTCATCAGATTTATCTTATGGCCCGGTAAAAATTCGCAGGATTCAGGGGGTCACAAGACGCCTCAGGAGGACTACCGTTTGCCTTGAGGGGCACTGTAGCTGCGCCCTCTTCAAACCTGAGGGAGGTTCCATGGGTGAGGTGTGGATTCGTACCATCCACAACAGTCTGGTCCGGGCGGACAAAGTCACGGAAATCGCTTCCACCCGCGGGTCCCTTCATGAGGACCAGGGTTATGCGCTGAAAGTCATTGTGGACGGCAAAGCCCACGTGGTGATTGACGACGCCGGCCTGCCGGGCTCGCTCGCCGAACGGCTGGAGTTTGCGCGGCATCTTGAGGATGCCCTGCTGCTCGCTCTCGACGAGGCGAAGATGGCCGAAGCATCAATGGTGGTCGCTTTTGAACCGGAAACCGATCGCTGGGCTTTCGCCGCGGCGGCCGAACTGACCGGCGGACTCAGCCGATAATCGGCCGTTCCTCGGGCAGCCGGTACAGGCGGGGGTGGGCGGACAGCGCAAGCGCGGACGCCACCGTCACCGTCCCGATGCGGCCAGTGAACATCAGGACCATGAGCACCCACTCTGCCGATGCAGGCAAGTGGTAGGTGATCCCTGTGCTCACGCCCACCGTGGCGAAGGCGGAGATCGATTCGAACAGGACTTTCTCGAGGCTGTAGTCGGTCAGGATCAGCAACAGCATGGTCCCGACGACGACGGCGGCCACCCCCAGGAGCGCCACTGACAGTGCCTGCCGTTGGGACGAAGCACTGACTGAGCGGTGTGCGATGGTCACCTCATCGCGCCCGCGCACCTCGTTCCAGATGGCGAAGCCCAGCACCAGGAACGTGGTGATTTTGATGCCGCCGGCTGTGCCGGCGCTGCCGCCGCCGATGAACATCAGGATGTTCGTGACCATCAGCGTCTCGGGAGCGGCCACGCCGTAATCGATGCTGTTGAATCCCGCCGTGCGCGGGAAAACGCCGCCCGCCACCGAGCCCATGATCTTGCCGGTGAGGGACAGGTTACCCAGCGTCTCGGCCCTGTTCCATTCAAAAGCGGCGAACAGCGCGATCCCCACCGCCAGCAGCAGCAGGGTGCCGTAGATGGTCAGGCGCAGGTGGATGGTCCAGTTCTTGGGCTTCTCCCCGCGAAGCAGCTGGATGATCACCGGGAAGCCCAGCCCGCCGGCGATGACGGCCAGGCAGATGGGGGTGATGATCCACGGGTCCGACGCCAACCCGATCAGGTTGTCGCTGAAGAGCGAGAACCCTGCGTTGTTGAAGGCGGAGATGGCGTGGAAGGTCCCGTGCCACAGTGCGGTGGCCGGGTTTGCATCGTAGGCCAGCAGGAACCGGCCGGTCAGGAGGACTGCGGTGACGGCCTCGAAGCCGAGCATGATCTTGGCAACCCGGACCAGCACGGCCCGAACGTCCCCGAGGTTCAGGGTGTGCGTCTCGGACTGGGCCACCAGCTGGCCGCGCAGCCCGATGCTCTTGCGGACCAGCAGCGCCATCAGCGTGGCCAGGGTCATGATGCCGAACCCGCCGGCCTGGATCAGCCCGAGGATGACGGCCTGGCCGAACGGGGTCCAGAACGTGGCGGTGTCCACGGTGATCAGCCCGGTGACACAGACGGCTGAGACGGATGTGAACAGCGCCGGCATCAGGAGCTCGGAACCGGGATCGGTCCGCGCAAAGGGAAGCATGAGCAGTCCGGCCCCCACCAGGATCACCGCCAGGAATGCCAGGGGCAGGGACCGGACGGGATGGGACAGGGCCCGCCGGACGAAGTTCTCCTCCTTGCCGGCCCTTCCGTCTCCGCCCTTGCCGTTGGCCGGCTTGCCGTTCACCGGCCTGCCGTTGATGAAATTGCGCTGGCCAGGCAGGGAACCCTTCTCCCCCAAGGATCTGTCCCTCATGGTGCTCATCCGACGTGGATCCCCGGCCTGAGGTCGGGGTCCGGCTCGTTCTCGCGGATGATCTCGCGGACCACCGGCGCGGTATCGCCGCGGCCCAGCAGCAGGTAGCGCATCAGGTGGGCCAGCGGGTTTCCTTCGGCCCACTCGAAGTAGGCGTGCGGCCGGACCCCGGTGGCGTCCCGGAGTGCCAGCAGGATGGCGGCGATCGCGTTGGGGGCGGCGGGGCTTTCGGCGCGCAGGACCCGGTGGCCGTCCACCTCGATCCCCCGCACCTCCAGGACTTCGCTGAACCCCGAGGGATCGGTGATGTCGATTTCGAGGAAGATGACGTCGGCGGTGCCGGGCACGGGGTTGTTCTCCCGCTGGGTGGCTTCCTTGGTGGCGTACTCTGTGGCGTCCCCGCATTCTGCGGCGTCCCGGTCGTGGGGCCGGTTGGCGATCAGGTTGATCCGGCCGTCGAAGTCCAGGGTGTCGCTGATGAAGCGGCGGGCGGCGTCGTCGAACTCGATCGTGTCCACG
>NZ_QAIQ01000434.1 GCF_003061105.1 Arthrobacter sp. HMWF013 | reverse complement strand
GCCGTACGCTGCATCAACGTGGAACCAGGCGCCGTAAGCACGGGCCAGGGCGGCGAGTTCGGCGAGCGGATCAATGGCGCCGAAGTCGGTGGTCCCGGCCGTGGCCACCACCGCCATCGGCACCAGTCCGGCGTCGTGTGCTTCCGCCATGGCCCCCGCGAGGGCGGCGGGATCCATCCTGTGTTCGGCGGTGCACGGGACGGAGATCACGGCATCGAAGCCCAGGCCCAGTATGGAGGCCGATTTCTGGATGCTGAAGTGGCTGTCGGCGGACGTGAAAATCCGCAACTTTTCCAACAGGGCGGGCAGCCGGTCTCCGGCCCTGGCCGGTTCCTGCCGCAGCCCGGCGACGGCGTGGTTCCGGGCAATCAGCAGCGCCTGCAGGTTGGACTGGCTTCCCCCGGAGGTGAACACGCCGTCGGCAGCGGGCCCCAGCTGCAGCCGCTCCGTGGTCCAGTCGATCAGCCGGCGCTCGATCATGGTGGCGCCCGCGCTCTGGTCCCAGGTGTCCATCGACGAGTTCACCGCGGACAGGATGGCCTCCCCCACGAGCGCCGGGATCACCACGGGGCAGTTCAGGTGGGCGGCGTACTTGGCATCGTGAAAGTAGACGGCATCCCGGAGGTAGACGGACTCGAGCTCTTCCAGCGCTGCGGCGGTGTCCGGAAGCGGGCGGTCAAGATCGACCGCGCCGATGCGGTCCCTCATCTCGGAGGGTCCGACGCCGGTGAACGGGCGTGTGGTGCGGTCCAGTTTGGTGGCCACGGTGTTGACGCCCTGCAGCACCTGTGCCACGTAGCGGGTGGAGTTGCGTGAGTTGAACAGATGGTTGGTGGCCGCGAGGGCAAGCTCTACCCGCGAACCGAAATCGTGGCCGGGGAGGGCACGGTCCACCCGGTTCGGATCCGTGCGTATCTCGTCAACAGTTGGCAGCAGTGGCACAGGTCATCCTTAGGTCAACAGAAAGGGTCATTAGCAAGGCAAGCCTTACTTAGGACACCCTTTTAGTCAAACTAATGTGATGTATTTGTCCGGAATTGTCTGATCGTCGTTATTTTTGCGTCAGGAGCCTGTCATTGACTGGAAGATTCACCCGAGAGGAGCGATCACCAGCCCCCCCGGCAGGAGGTGCACATCAGTACTCGCCCTTGATCACGAAGTAGGAGCCACGGATGACACCTGCAAGCGGGCGGGAGCCAAAGACGATGTCCCGCTCTTCCTGGAGGATCCGGCTTACGCGGTCCACCACTTCAGGGACCTCGCCGGCAGGGCTGACGGTAAAAACGTGGCCGTACCTGGTGCTGTAATACCGGGCCTCGTTGGCGCGCAACCCCGCGAGCGCTCAGCGGTGCTGAGGCTTCCTGAGGCCGCTCCCCCGCGCAGCAGGATCAAGACCGCGTCATTAAGGACCCAGGTGCACACCACGATGTCCGTCGGTGACAACAGGCCTCACCACCCAAATGATGAGCACCGAAGCGTCTTGACACTCTGGTTTGCCTCTTATCCCGGGCCTATAATGGCCGAGTCTCCCCAGGCAGCGGCGACGCGCCACGATTACCGCACAGGCCCCCACCCGGAAAGAAGGGGGGCATACAGGAAGCCCCAACGAGCGGGACAACCAAGAGACGCGAACAATCACTTGGAAGGCTGGACGGCCATGAGACGATTCCTGGGACTGGGAATTGGTGTTGCGATGACCTGTGCTCTGATGACTGCGCTGAGTCCCGGTGCTGCCCGGGCTGTGACCGGACCGTGCATAGGTGCCCCCGCCGCCGACAGCACGACGTACACCGAAACCCGGCAGTTCGTGGATACTCAAGCGTGGTGGATGCCGGACGCCGACCAAGCCAACAACTCCACCACCAATACCGGCCATGTTCACTTGGGGGCATGCATCCCTGAAGGTGAAACGATCAGTTCGGGTAACCTCACGGTGAATGTGCGGGTGGTCCTCCACGACAACCCGGGCACGGCCAACTACGTCGCAATGGTGTTCAAGACCTCAGACACCGAAACGACCGTCCAGAAGTGTTACCTACGGGCGACAGCAGCAGACTTTACCTGCCCCGGCCCGTCCAGCACAGGGCAGGGCGACTTCGTGTGCTCCGGAACCTGTGAGCGCTGGCTGACGTTCTCGCGGCCAATTTCTGCATTCAACCATTCAGGCACGCAGGAAATCCGCTTTCGCGCTTTCGTCCCGGAGCCGGACGGCAACGAAATGCAAACCAGCTTCAACTGGCAGGCCAACATCGAGAACGGCAGGTCACTCTCCAACGTTTCGAGGAATGCGTTCCTTCGGGGCAAGGGTTGGTATACCCACGCCCTGTACTGTGAGGCCTCGGTCCGTGCAGTTCCCCTTCCAGACGGTCCGGTATCAGGAGTCTGGACTCCCGTGGTGGGCCTGTCCACCCACCCCGATGGCTCGCTCCCGACGACTCACTCATTTGTCTCGATAGACCCGGATTTCCACGCCGTTCCTTCCAAGCCCGGAATTGTGCTGTGGAATGCTGCAGGTCCACACGGACCCGACCCGTTCGGCGCCGCCCCCATCTCGAT
>NZ_QAIQ01000433.1 GCF_003061105.1 Arthrobacter sp. HMWF013 | reverse complement strand
GGCCAGGCCCACCGCCTCGAGAACGCGCTCGTGCATGGCGGGGGAGGCCCCGCCGTCGTGCGTGTTGTCCGCGTCCTGAAGTGTCGCCGTCGACATCTTTCCTGCCTTCCTCTGCGCTGTGCGCCCTCCCAGAATACCGAAGGAATCATCAAAGGTATGACTTGTGACACGCAAAGATAGTATCTTTAATCACAAATGGTGATACCTTATCTCCCGGCGCACTTTTCAAACGGTGCGCTACGAGGTTTCTCTCACTAAGCCAACGGCGTCTTCTTCGGAGGTAAAACATGCACAACCCAGCCACGCACCTGGTGGTGATGGGCGTTGCCGGTTCCGGCAAGTCCACCATCGCGGCGGCCCTGTCCCAGCAGCTCGGCTGGGCCTGTGCCGAGGCGGATGAGTTCCATCCCGAGGCCAACATCAGCAAGATGACCCAAGGGATTCCCCTGCAGGACGAGGACCGCTGGCCCTGGCTGCAGCTGATCCAGGACTGGATGACCGCCAAGGCCCAGGCCGGCGAAAGCACCGTGCTGACCTGCTCCGCCCTCAAGCACAGCTACCGCAGCCTGCTTGCCCAGGCAGACGGCAGGGTGCTGTTCCTGCACCTGGACGGCGAGGCGGGCCTGATCGGCGAGCGGATGCAGGGCCGCGAAGGCCACTTCATGCCGCCCACGCTCCTGCCCAGCCAGTTCGCCACCCTTGAACCCCTCACCGACGACGAACTGGCCACCGGAAGCCTCCGGCTGGACATTTCCAAGTCCCCGGCGGAGCTTGTCACGGCCATCATCGCCGCACTGAAGCTCCCCGCCGCCCACGCTTCCTAACCTTTCACCCCCCAACAAGTTCCAGTTTCAAAGGAGAACCATGGTCATCGAAGGATGGACCCAAACACTGGGAGCAGGCCCCCTGCTCCTGATCGCCGCGGCGTCGATTATCGTGCTGCTGGTCCTGATCATCCGGCTGAAGATGCACGCGCTTGTCGCACTGATCCTCATCAGCCTCGCTACTGCCTTCGCCACCGGCATCCCCGCCAACCAGGTGGTCCCGGTCCTCATCAACGGATTCGGCACCACCCTGGGCACCGTGGCACTCCTCGTGGGCCTGGGCGCCATGCTCGGCCGGATCGTTGAAACGTCCGGCGGCGCCAAAGTCCTGGCCGACTACCTGATCGGCGTCTTCGGCGAGAAGCGTGCCCCCTTCGCCCTCGGCCTGGCCTCCCTGATCTTCGGCTTCCCCATCTTCTTCGACGCCGGCCTGGTGGTCATGCTGCCCGTGGTCTTCGCCGTCGCCCACCGCCTGGGGGGAGGAGTGCTGCGCTACGGCCTTCCGGCTGCCGGCGCCTTCTCCGTCATGCACATCTTCCTGCCGCCGCACCCGGGTCCGGTCTCCGCCGCAGCCTTCTTCGACGCCAACATCGGCCTGGTCATGATCGCCGGCCTCATCACCGCCATCCCCACCTGGTACGTCACCGCCTACCTCTTCGGCCTGTGGACCGGCAAGAAGCTGGTCCTGCCCGTCCCGGAAATCCTGGGCCACGCCAGCGCCGAAGCCGAGTCCCACCCGCCGCGCTTCCGCACCATCGTGGGGCTGCTGCTCCTGCCGCTGGTCCTGATCTTCCTCAACACCGGCCTGAACACCCTGGCCTCCTCCGGCGTCCTGTCCGAGGACGTCAAGAAGGAACAGTGGTTCCAGATCCTGCGCACCATCGGTGAAACCCCGGTGGCCCTGCTGATCGCCGTGCTGGTGGCTGTGTTCGTCCTGGGCAGCCGCCGCGGCAAAGACGCGTCCGCCATTGAGAAGCTCCTGGAGTCCTCGCTCGGCCCGGTCTGCTCGGTCATCCTCATCACCGGCGCCGGCGGCATGTTCGGCGGCGTCCTGCGCACCTCCGGTATCGGTGCTGCCCTTGCCGACGTCCTGGGCAACCTGGGCATCCCGCTGATTGTGGCAGGCTTCCTGATCTCCGCGATCCTGCGCATCGCCCAGGGCTCCGCCACGGTGGCGCTGACCACCACCGCGGGCCTGATCGCCCCGGCCGTAGCACTTGCGGGACTGAACGGCATGCAGGTCGCCGCGCTGGTCATCGCCGTGGCCGCAGGTTCCGTGGTGGTCTCGCACGTCAACGACTCCGGCTTCTGGCTGGTGGGGCGCTTCTTCGGCATGGACGTCAAGACCACCCTGAAGACCTGGACCGTGATGGAAACCCTCATCGGTGTCATGGGCTTCGCCATCGCTGCGGTCATCTTCCTGCTGGCCGGCATAGCCGGTTAGCGCCCTGACCCCAGCCAACGGCTGACAGAAGTGCTGCGCGGGGCGGCCGGTGGGAACACCGGCCGCCCCGCCGTCGTTGTGCCCAACGGCACTCCATTCGGGAACGAACCAATCAAAGGACACCCCTTGACCCCTCGCACCATTGTGATCACCGGCGCCAGCGACGGCATCGGCGCAGCAGCCGCCCGGACGCTGGCAAAGGCAGGGGAGCGGGTGGTGATCGTCGGCCGTTCCGCCGAGAAGACCCAGTCCCTCGCCAAGGAACTCAATGCCGACTACTTCGTCTGCGACTTCGCCGACCTCGCCCAGGTCCGGACCCTTGCCGCGCAGCTCGAGGAAAACTACCCGCGCATCGATGTGCTCGCCAACAACGCCGGCGGCATCATGGGCAAGCACCTGCGCACCGTGGACGGCAACGAATCCACCTTCCAGATCAACCATCTGGCGCCGTTCCTGCTCACCACGCTGCTGATGGGCACGCTCACGGCCAGCAACGCCAAGGTCATCAACACCGCCAGCGGCGCCAACAGTTTCGGCAAGCTGGACCTCTTCGACCTCAACGCCGAGCACACCTACTCCACCAACCGCGCCTACGGCACGGCCAAACTCGCCAACATCCTGTTCACGTCCGAGCTGCACCGCCGCTTCGGTGAGCAGGGAATCACGACGGCGGCGTTCCACCCGGGTGTTGTACGCACCAATTTCGCTGCAGAGTCCACCAGCCCATGGCGGCACGCCTACAAGACACTGCTGAACCGCTTTATGCTCACCCCGGACCAGGGCGCCGACACCCTGCTCTGGCTGATCAACGGCACCGCCGGCACCGACTGGGTCTCCGGCGCCTACTACTACAAGCGCGCCCTGGCCAAGGCGAACAAGCAGGCCTACGACGCCGAACTCGCCCGCGGGCTGTGGGATGCGAGCGAAGAGCTGGTCAAGGTAGCCGTCTGACCGTCATCACGGCCACTAGGCGCCGGCGGCCAGGGCCTCCCCGATGATCCGGGCGCCCTCCGGAAAAGCGCCCGGATTCGGGCCGGAATAGTTCAGCCTGATGTACGGTCCGGCGGGTTCGGCCGGGAACCATTCCGTGCCGGCGGCGATGATGACCCCTGCATCCTCGCAGCGGCGGGCCAGCTTCGCGGCGTCGGTCCCGTCCGGCAGGCGCAGCCACAGGTTCAGCCCGCCGTGGGGGAGGCCTTCAAGGTGGGCCTGCGGAACATGCTGGCGCAGGCTGCCGGCCAGAAGGTCCCGGCGGGACAGGAGCTGCTGGCGGAGGCTGCGCAGGTGCGTCTGCCAGCCGGGCTGGGTCACCACATCCAGGGCAGCTGCCTGCAGGAGCCCGCTGACGTACATGGACTCGGCCGCTCGCTGGGCAAGGATCCGCTCGCGGGCCGGGCCCCGTGCGATGACGGCGGCGATGCGGATCGCCGGGGACACACTCTTGGTCAGCGACCTGATGTAGACCACATGTCCGGAGTCGTCCCGCGAGGCTACGGGCACGGGGCTGGTGGAGATCCCGAAGTCGTGCGCCCAGTCGTCCTCCACCATAAAAGCTCCGTGCCGGCGCAGCAGCTCGAGGACCTCCTCGCCCCGTCCCGGAGCCCACTGGGCGCCGGTGGGGTTGGAGTAGTTGGGCTGGGCATAGAAGACCCGCGCGCCCGTCTCCTCAAAGGCGCGGGCCAGCTCGGCCGGATCGGGTCCTTCCGGGCCGCTGGGCACCGGCACCACCCGCACCCCCGTCTGGGCTGCCGCCAGGATGGCACCCCAGTACGTGGGCGACTCCATCAGCAGCGGCTGGCCGGCGCCCACCAGCGCCCGGAAGATGGAGCTGAGCCCGCTCTGGCTGCCCGGCAGCACAATGACGTCGCTCGGCGTGGGCGGAGTGATCCCGGCCGGCGTCGAGGCACCGAGCTCGTGGGCGAACCAGGACTGCAGCTCCGGGAGCCCGGCCGCCGGAGGACGCGACAGGGCGGCATCGCCACGTGCGGCCCGCGTCAGGGCAGCCCGGACCAGCCGCTCCGGCAAAAGCTCCCGGTCCGGATACCCCGAATGGAACGCGATGGCGTTGTTCGGCACGTCGCGCATCGTGTTCGAACTGGAGGGCAGCACCGACTGCGGGGAGCCGAGCGCGGCCGTCTGCCAGCCGTAATCCGAAGGGCGCGCGGTTCGGACGGCGCGCATGAACGTGCCGACGCCGGGCCTGCTCTCGATCAGGCCCTGGGCCGTCAGGGCATGGAGGGCCTTCTGCACAGTCACCGGGCTGGCCTGGTACTCCGCCACCAGTGACCGGGTGGACGGCAGCCGGGACCCGGGGGGAGCCGCTTTCATCCACTGGTGCAGTGCCAAAACGATCCTTGAACTGCTATCGTTGTTCATGAAATACAATAGTAGCGCTACTCTCGGGCCACGCCCAGTGATACTGCCCCGGTCCGCTACCGGGATCTGGTGGGGACTCCTGGGAGTGGCCGCCTTCTCATTCACCGTGCCGTTCACCCGGCTGGCCGTCTCCGGCCTGTCGCCGCTGTTCATCGGGTCCGGCCGGGCAGTGGTGGCCGCGGTGCTCGCCGCCACGGCGCTGGCACTGACCCGGCAACGGCTTCCTTCACCCCGGATCTGGGCCCGGCTGGCGCTGGTTGCCGGGGGCGTCGTCGTCGGCTTTCCGCTGCTGACCTCCTTTGCCCTGACCTCAGTGGAAGCCGGCCACGGCGCCGTGGTCATCGCCCTGCTGCCCGCGGCCACCGCCACGGCTGTGGTGCTCCGTACCGGTGAGCGTCCGCCCGCAACGTTCTGGGCCGTCCTGGCCCTCGGCTCGCTGGCCGCCATCACCTTCGCCTTTGTGCAGGCAGGCGGAATCGGGCGGCTGCAGTGGTCGGACCTGCTGCTCCTGGCCGCGGTGGTTGCCGCGGCCATCGGCTACGCCGAGGGCGGGCTGCTGGCGCGGGAGCTGGGCGCATGGCAGACCGTCTCCTGGGCGCTGGTCCTGGCCTCGCCGCTGATGGTGTTCCTGGCGGCGCTGGCCATCGCCGACCAGCCGCCAACCGCCTCACCCCTTCAATGGGGCGCCTTCGCCTACCTCGGCGTGGTGAGCATGTTCCTGGGCTTCTTCGCCTGGTACCGCGGACTCGCCATCGGCCCCATGGCCCAGGTCAGCCAGATCCAGCTCGTCCAGCCGGTCCTGAGCATCTGCTGGGCGGCACTGCTGCTGGGGGAGGCCCTGACCTGGAGCACCGTCATCGGCGGCCTGGCGGTCATAGCCTGCGCCGGCGCAGCTGTCCGCGTGCGGCTTGTCCGCCCGCGCACGCCCACCGCCGAGATTCTCCCCGAACAAATCCCCACCCCCTGACAGGACCCTGCCATGTACATTCCATCCCACTTCGCTGCCGATCCCACCGACG
>NZ_QAIQ01000432.1 GCF_003061105.1 Arthrobacter sp. HMWF013 | reverse complement strand
GCACCGGGTACTCAAGGTTCCCCGTGATCGGGGAGTCCTCTGACGACATCAAGGGCCTGGTCCACGTCAAGAAAGCGGTCGCCGTGCCGTGGGACCGCCGGGCCAACCTGGAAGCCGGCGCCATCATGACCGATGTCCTGCGTGTGCCGGAGACCATCCACCTCGACGCCCTCCTGGCCGAGCTGCGGGAAGGAAACCTCCAGCTCGCCGTCGTTCTTGATGAATACGGCGGAACTGCCGGCATCGCCACCCTCGAGGACCTCGTGGAGGAAATCGTGGGTGAAGTGGCGGACGAACACGACAAGGTCCGCCCGGGCCTGCTCCAAAGCGCATCAGGGGACTGGTACTTCCCGGGGCTGCTCCGTCCCGACGAACTGTCCGAACAGATCCCGGGGCTCACCGTTCCGGACGAATCAGCTTATGAAACGGTGGGCGGGTACGTCATGAGTGAACTGGGCCGTATTGCCGTGGTGGGGGACACTGTCTCCGTTGGCGGTGGCACGCTCAGCGTGACCAGGATGGACGGCCGAAGGATCGACCGCATCTGCTTCCGTCCGGCCGCACCCGAACCTGAGCCGGCTCCGGATGACAGGAGCGGGCGATGAGTGACTGGGCAGGAATATTCTGGCTGGTCATCCTCCTGCTGGGCAACGCGTTTTTTGTCGGCGCCGAGTTCGCCGTCATGTCCGCGCGGCGCAGCCAGATCGAACCCCTTGCCGACGCCGGTTCCAAGCGTGCACAGACCACTCTGCGGGCCATGGAAAATGTCTCGCTGATGCTTGCCTGTGCGCAGTTGGGCATCACGGTATGTTCGCTGCTGATCCTGCAGGTGGCCGAGCCTGCCATCCATCACCTGATGGCGGCACCGCTGGAAGCCGTGGGGCTGCCGGTTGAAGTTGCCGACGTCGCTGCTTTCGCCATCGCCCTGATGGTGGTGACCTTTCTCCATGTCACCTTTGGTGAGATGGTGCCGAAAAACATCTCGGTATCCGTGGCTGACAAGGCCGCGCTGCTCCTGGCTCCGCCGCTGATGTTCGTGGCCAGGCTGGTCAACCCTGCCATTGTTGCGCTGAACTGGTCTGCCAACCACATCCTCAAGCTGCTCCGGATTGAGCCCAAGGACGAAGTGAATTCTTCCTTCACGCTCGAGGAAGTCCAGTCAATTGTGCAGGAGTCCACGCGCCACGGGCTGGTGGATGATGACCAGGGGCTGATCACCGGTGCACTTGAATTCTCCGAATACACGGCCTCGAACATCATGGTGCCGTTGGACAACCTGGTCATGCTGAAAGCGGCCACAACCCCGGTGGAATTCGAGAAAGCTGTCAGCAGGACAGGATTCTCCAGGTTTCCGATGCTCGATGATGACGGCATCATCGCCGGTTATCTGCACGTGAAGGACGTCCTGTCGATCCCTGACTCGGACTACCAGCACCCGATTGCCGAAAGCCGGATCCGCTCACTGGCCAACCTGTCGCTGGACGACGAAGTGGAGACGGCTATGTCCGTGATGCAGCGCACGGGCTCGCACCTTGCCCGCGTGATCGGGGCGGACGGACAGACGCATGGAGTCCTGTTCCTGGAAGACGTGATCGAGCAGCTCGTGGGGGAGATCCGGGACGCCACCCAGGCCACCGGCATCAGGAGGCTGGGCCAGCCCAACGGTCAATGAGCCTGACCCTCCGGACCTCCGCTCCTTTTCTAAATAGGAATCATTCCTATTTAGGGCTAGACTTCAGGGAGTCGAAAAAGTCCACCCACACCGATTTGAGGTTTCCGTGCGTCACCCCGCAGCCATCCGAACGTCCCTCGCAGCCCTCGCGGGCTTCAGCCTCCTGCTGACGGCATGCAGCCCCGGAAACGGGACGGCGCCGGCCTCCTCGGGCACGGACACTTCTTCCGGAGCATTGTCTGTCGTGGCATCCACCAACGTATACGCGGACATTGTCCGGTCAGTGGGCGGGGACAAGGTCAGCGTCGGGTCCATCATCAACCAGGCCGGCCAGGACCCTCATTCATACGAGGCAACCGCGCAGGACCGGCTGTTGGTCTCGAAGGCCGATCTGGTCATCGAGAACGGCGGCGGCTATGACGACTTCCTGCACAAACTGGCCGACGACAGCAATATTCCGCACAGCAGTATCGTGACTGCAGTCGAAGTCTCCGGCCTGGCACCGGAGGAAACCGGCACGGAAACACCGGCCGCCGTCGAATCCGGAGCTTCCACTGAGTCGGACGACGGGCACAGCCATGTCCATGGCGAGTTCAACGAACACGTCTGGTACAGCGTGGATGCCATGGGCAAGCTGGCCGATTCCATCGCGGCCAAACTCGGCGAGCAGGATCCAGCATCAGCTGCCCTGTTTACCGCAAACGCGGCAACATTCAAGACGGCGGCCGGCGAGCTGACCGGCAAGCTTGCAGCGCTCAAGGCCAACGGGGCAGGCGCGCCGGTGGCCGTAACCGAACCGGTTCCGGTGTACCTGCTTGAAGCGGCGGGCCTGGAGAACCGGACCCCCGAGGACTACACGGCGGCCATCGAAGAAGGCTCCGATGTCCCGCCGGCTGTACTGAAGGCCGCCACGGATCTGGCAGGCTCCAAGGAGATCAGGTTCCTGGCCTACAACCTGCAGACCGAGGGCCCCCAGACCGAGGCACTGAAGAAAGCCGCAGAATCGGCCGGCGTTCCCGTCATCGACTTCAGCGAAACCCTGCCCGAGGGCAAGACGTACCTCGAGTGGATGACGGACAATGTTGAGAACGTCAGCAATGTTTTGGAGAAGAATAGTTGAAACCGGTGGTGAGCCTCCGCGGGGCGTCCCTGCAGTTCGGCAAACGGACGCTCTGGGAGGATCTCAACCTCGATATCAAACCCGGCGAGTTTTTCGCTGTGCTTGGTCCCAATGGCAGCGGCAAGACCAGCTTCCTGAAAGTGCTTCTGGGCCTGCAGGAGCTCCAGACCGGCCGGGCAACGCTGGGTGACCGCCCGGTGGAGCGGGGAAGCAGCCTCATCGGCTACATTCCCCAGCAGAAATCCTTTGCCCCGGACACCCCCATGCGTGCCAGGGACCTGGTGGGGCTGGGCGTGGACGGGCACCGCTGGGGGTTGCGGCTGGGCATGTCCCGGGCCAACCGCAGAATTGACGAACTCCTGGAACTCGTGGGGGCCAGTGATTACGCGAAGGTTCCGGTGGGGCTGCTCTCCGGCGGTGAACAGCAGCGTCTGCGCGTCGCGCAGGCCCTGGCCACAGACCCCAAAGTACTCCTGTGCGACGAACCCCTGTTGTCCCTGGACCTGCATCACCAGCAGGCCGTCAGCGCTCTGATCAACAAGCAGTGCCACGAACAGAACAGTGCGGTGGTCTTTGTCACCCACGAGATCAACCCGATCATCGATTACGTCGACCGCGTACTCTATCTGGCAGGCGGCCGGTTCAGGGTAGGGACACCGCAGGAAGTCATGACCACCGAGGTCCTCTCGGATCTCTACGGATCCCACGTGGAAGTCATCCACGCGAACGGCCGCATCGTCGTCGTCGGCCTTCCGGACGCAACCACGCACCACCATGACATTGTCCCGGTAACGGCCGGCGAGGTGGCCTGATGGACGCTGACAGCATTATTGGAGCGATTTTCAGTTTCGAGAACTACGGGGAACTGCTGGTGCTGGTCCAGAACTCCATCTGGGCCGGGGCCGTGCTGGGCCTGCTCGGCGGGCTGGTGGGGACCTTCGTGATGAAGCGGGACCTGGCGTTCGCGGTCCATGGCATCTCCGAGCTGTCTTTCGCCGGGGCGGCCTTTGCCCTGCTGATCGGTGCGGACATCGTGTTCGGTTCGCTGATCGGTTCAGTGGCGGCCGCGCTGCTCCTGGGCCTGATGGGGGTTAGGGCACGGGACAAGAACTCCATCATCGGCGTGATCATGCCGTTCGGGCTGGGCCTGGGCATCCTGTTCCTGTCGCTTTACCAGGGACGGGCCGCGAACAAGTTCGGCCTCCTCACCGGTCAGATCGTGTCCGTCGACACCGTCCAGCTTCAGGTCCTCGCGGGGGCGGCCGTGGCCGTGATCGCCGCGCTGGTCATCATCTGGCGCCCGCTCAACTTTGCCAGCGTTGATCCGGAGCTGGCCGAAGCCCGCGGTGTGCCGGTCCGGACGCTTGCCTTGATCTTTATGGTGCTGCTCGGCGTGAGCGTGGCGCTGTCCATCCAGGTGGTGGGGGCGCTGCTGGTGCTCGCGCTGCTGATCACTCCGGCGGCCGCCGCGCTGCGCGTGACATCCTCGCCTGTGGCGCTGGTGGTGCTCAGCGTTGTCTTTGCCGTGACGGCCACGGTGGGCGGAATCCTGCTGGCGCTGGGCGGACGTATCCCGATCAGCCCCTATGTCACCACGTTGTCGTTCCTTATATACGTGGTGTGCCGGATCATCGGTTCGTTCCGGGCCCGGAAGGGAATCAACGGCCGCGTGGTTCACGCCCACTAGGGTGCGGGCCCAGCGACGCGGCAGGATCCCTAGAGTTTGCCGGCGGCCCTGAGCGCGGTGCAGTCCGGGCACAGTCCAAAGATTTCCACGGTGTGTGCCACCTCGGTGTAGCCGTGCTCCTGGGCGATCCGGGCCGCCCATGTTTCCACGGCGGGGGCCTCAACTTCCACGGCCTTACCGCAATTGCGGCACAGGAGGTGGTGATGGTGGCCGGTGACCGCACAGCGACGGTAGACGGCTTCGCCCTCGCCGTTGCGCAACACATCCACGAGGCCGTCTTCAGCAAGGGACTGCAGGATCCGGTAGGCGGTGGCCAGCGAGACCGAGACACCCTGGTTCTGCAGGATGCGGTAGAGCTCCTGGGTGCTGACGAAATCATCCAGTTCGTCCAGGGCGGCGCTGACGGCCAGCCGCTGTTTGGTGACGCGCTGCTCTTTTCCCGCTCCTGTTCCTGAGGCGGCGCCGGCAAGGGCCCCCGAAGGCCGGCCTGCAGCGCTGCCGGCGGAGGCAGCGTTCGACGGCGACGCGTCTGCTTTGGTGCCGGACGGCATGGAGGTACTCGCTTCCCTGAGGGACGGTGGCAATCATCAAGATTACCAGCCGGGGCCGCCCGGCCGGTTTTCCCGGACAGTCCGGTATTTCCTTGGACAGGCCCGGAACCGGAACCTAGGCTGGCGCTATGAAGCTGACGAAATACACCCACTCCTGTGTCCGGCTCGAAAAGGATGGCCAGGTGATCGTGCTGGATCCGGGGACCTTCTCGGAAACAAAAGAGGCGCTGGACGGCGCGCATGCCATCCTGGTCACACACGAACACGGCGATCACGTGGATGTGCCGGCGGTGGTTAACGCCCTCCGCGGCTCCGCGGACCTGGCAGTGTTCGCTCCGGCGGGGGTGGCCAAACACCTGCAGGATGAGGCGCCTCAACAGTCCTCGCGGATCCACACGGTTGAACCGGGATCCACGTTTGAAGCAGCCGGTTTCAGCATCCGCAGCTTCGGCGGCCAGCATGCGCTCATCCACCCGCAGGTCCCCGTGGTGGCCAACATCGGATATCTGGTGGACGAAAATGTCTACCATCCGGGGGATTCCTTCATCGTCCCGGACGGGCTCAGCGTCAAGAACCTCCTGGTTCCGCTCCACGCACCCTGGAGCAAGGTCAGCGAGGTGGTGGACTTCGTGATCGCCGTCCGCGCCCCGCAGGCGTTCCAGATCCACGACGGCCTGCTGAACGGGATGGGCGTCAAGATCGCGGAGTCCCATGTAGCCCGGCTGGGAAAAAAATACGGCACCGAGTACACCCACCTTGCACCGCGGGAATCGGTGGAAGTCTAGAAGCATGAAGAGTCCGTTGATTGATGTCCCTGCCCTCCGGGACCGCCTGGCCGCCGGCCAACGTATTGTTCTGCTCGACGTCCGCTGGGTCCTGGGCGACCCCCACGGCCGGGAGCACTATCTGGCGGGGCACCTCCCGGGGGCAGTGTTCGTTGAGCTGGCCACCGAGCTTGCAACAC
>NZ_QAIQ01000431.1 GCF_003061105.1 Arthrobacter sp. HMWF013 | reverse complement strand
GTTCACGCGCACCGCCGTCGAGGTCCCGGTGATCGGGCTCTGGTAGGACGGACACGGCGGCGTCTTCATCACTCCCACACTGCGGCACGCCCTGGCGGTGGCCAACGCCGGCGCACACGTGGTGGCGGTGGACGGCACCCGCCGCACGCGGCCGGACGGCCTGACCCTGGCCCGCACGGTCGCCGGGATCCACGCGGACTCCCATGCGCTGGTGATGGCGGATTGCGGTTCGTTCGAGGACGCCGCCGCCGCCGTCGAGGCCGGCGCGGACCTGATCGGCACCACCCTCTCGGGTTACTCCGGCGAGCGCCCCAAGACGAATGGCCCGGACCTCGAACTGCTTGAACAGATCGCCGCCGCCGGTTTCGGGGTGCCGCTGATCGCCGAAGGCCGGATCCACTCCCCCAGCCAGGCTAAGCAGGCGCTCGACGCCGGCGCGTTCGCCGTCGTCGTCGGGACAGCGATCACCCACCCGGCCACCATCACCGGCTGGTTCGCCGAGGCCCTGACATGATCCCCACCCCAAACGACGCAGGTGCCGGCTACCTTCTGTCCGGCACTGTCCTGACGGACGGCATGGCACTGGACAACGCTGTGGTGGCCGTCGCCGAAGGCCGCATCGCCTATGTCGGTCCGCGCGCAGGAATGGACGCTTCGTCGACGCGCGGTTTCGAGGAGCTCGAGCTGCCGCCAGCCAGCCTGATCCTGCCCGGGCTGGTGGATCTGCATTGCCATGGCGCGGCGGGCGGCGATTTCCCCACCGGTAACGCCGGATCCGCCCGGACCACCGTGGATTTCCTGCACCGCAGCGGCACCACCACCCTGCTGGCCAGCCTGGTGACGGCCTCCCGGGAGGATCTGCTCCGGGCCATCGGCGCCCTCACCCCGCTCGCCGACGAAGGGCTCATTGCGGGCATCCACTCGGAGGGCCCGTTCCTCTCCCACGCCCGCTGCGGCGCCCAGGATCCCCGGTTCCTGCTCAACCCTGACGTGTTTCTGCTGGGCGAACTGATCGAGGCGGCCGGCGGCCACCTCCGGACCATGACCTACGCCCCTGAACTGCCCGGCGCGGCGGCCCTGGTGAAGGTGCTCGCCGAGCATGGCGTGACGCCGTCGCTGGGCCACACGAACGCGGATACACGGACGACGGCAGACTCACTGACCGAGGCGGCGCGACTGCTGGCGGCCTCCGGGCGGCCGGGGGTCTCGCGTCCCACGGTGACGCATCTGTTCAACGGGATGCCGCCGCTCCATCACCGCGCTCCCGGCCCTGTCGCTGCATGCCTGCGGCTGGCACGCGCGGGGACGGCCGCCGTCGAGCTCATCGCCGACGGCGTGCACCTCGACCCGGAAACAGTGCGGATGGTTTTCGAACTGGTAGGTGCCGGGAACGTCATCCTGGTGACCGATTCGATGGCGGCCACCGGGCTGCCCGACGGCGACTACGAACTTGGCCCGTCCGCCGTCACGGTCAGTGGCGGCGAAGCACGGCTGCGGAGCAACGGTTCGCTCGCGGGCGGGACGGCCACGCTGCTGGACGTTGTGCGGCGGACCATCGGTGCCGGCGTGGAGCCGGCCGCCGCCGTCCAGTCCGCTACGGCGGTTCCGGCCCGGATCCTCGGTCTCCACAACGAGCTGGGGAGCCTGCGCGCGGGACTGCGTGCCGACGTCGTGGTGGTGGACGGGAACTTCGAGCGCACCCTGGTGATGCGTGAAGGGCAAGTGTTGGCGGGTCAGTAGGCTGGCTGCCGGCAGTGATGCCGGCCGCGCCTTACGAGGGTTGGTATTCGCGGTGCAGCGTCCGCGTGCGCTCCCCGGCAAGCTTGATCATGGCCTGGGTTCCCCGGGAGGCTGGACGGATCCCGGCTGGACGCCCGGTCGTTGGGTGTCAGACCCCAGCCACTGAGCCGGACACCCGCACGGTGACCTGCCCGCGCCCCTCATCCAGCTGCGCGGCGGCGGCTTCGTCGGCCACCACCGTCACGTGCGGATGAAGCTGCAGGACCGATGCCGGGCAGTCAGCGGTGACGGGTCCGTGGAGGGCGGCGGCGAGGATGCCTGCCTTGTCCGGCCCGTTGACAACCAGCAGCAGGTGCCGGGCCTCAAGGATGGTGCCGAGTCCCTGGGTGATGCAGCGCAGCGGCACCTCTTCCGGAGGGGTGAAGTAGCGGGCGTTGGCCTCACGCGTGCGTTCGGTGAGAACCTCCACCCGCGTCCGGGAGTCCAGGGCGGAGCCGGGCTCATTGAAGGCCAGGTGACCGTTGTGGCCGATGCCGAGGATCTGAACGTCTACGCCCCCAACAGCCGCAATGGCAGCGTCGTATTCGGCCGCGGCCGCCGCGGGATCGGCCGCGGACCCGTCCGGCACGCGCACGTTGGCAGGGTCCAGGTGCAGCCGCTCCGTCACTTCGCGCCGGACCACTTCGGCGTAGCTTTCGGGATGCCCCGCGGGCAGGCCAACGTACTCGTCCAGGGCGAATGCACGGACGGAGGACATGTCCAGCCGGTGGTTCGCGAGCGCAGCGTAAATGGGCAGCGGCGATCCGCCGGTGGCTACGCCCAGGACGGCGTCCGGCTTGCTGCGGATGACGGCGGCCAGTATTCCGGCGGCAACGGAGCCGGTGGCTGAGGCGGTAGGCACAACAAAAATTTCCACGTCAAAGGCACTCTCTACAAAGGGGCGGGCAGACAAAGGG
>NZ_QAIQ01000430.1 GCF_003061105.1 Arthrobacter sp. HMWF013 | reverse complement strand
CAAGGCTTACTCCCGGACCGCGTTTGATGAGGCGGTGTGGAACCAGCTCGCCGAGGGCATCCGCTTTGTCCAGGGCGGGTTCGACGACGACGACGCGTTCGAGCGTCTGGGCGAGGTCACCGAGGAACTCGATGAGACCCGCGGTACCCGCGGGAACCACGCGTTCTATCTGTCGATCCCGCCCAAGGCGTTTGAGCAGGTCTGCCGGCAGCTGTCCAAGCACGGACTGGCGCAGGCTGACGGGGACAAGTGGCGGCGGGTGGTCATTGAAAAGCCGTTCGGGCATGACCTGGAGTCGGCCCGGCAGCTGAACGACATCGTCGAGTCGGTGTTCCCGGCAGACGCGGTGTTCCGGATCGATCACTACCTCGGCAAGGAGACGGTGCAGAACATCCTGGCCCTCCGGTTCGCGAACCAGCTGTTCGAGCCGTTGTGGAACGCGAACTACGTCGACCATGTCCAGATCACCATGGCCGAGGACATCGGCACCGGTGGCCGGGCAGGCTATTACGACGGCGTGGGCGCGGCCCGCGACGTGATCCAGAACCACCTTTTGCAGCTGCTGGCCCTGACCGCAATGGAGGAGCCCATTTCCTTCAACGCCGACGACCTGCGGGCTGAGAAGGAAAAGGTCCTGGCCGCGGTCAAGCTCCCGGAGGACCTCTCCACCCATTCTGCGCGCGGGCAGTTCGCCGGCGGCTGGCAGGGCGGGGAACAGGTCCAGGGCTACCTGGAGGAAGAAGGCATCCCTGCCGATTCCACTACCGAGACGTTCGCCGCGATCCGCGTGGACATCAACACCCGGCGCTGGTTCGGTGTGCCGTTCTACCTCCGGGCGGGCAAGCGGCTGGGCCGCCGCGTGACCGAGATTGCCGTGGTGTTCAAGCGCGCCCCCAACCTGTTGTTCCGTGACCATGGCGAGGACGACTTCGGCCAGAACGCCGTGGTGATCAGGGTCCAACCGGACGAGGGCGCGACCATCCGGTTCGGGTCCAAGGTTCCGGGCACCCAGATGGAAGTCCGTGACGTGACCATGGACTTCGGCTACGGGCACTCCTTCACCGAATCCAGCCCTGAAGCGTATGAGCGGCTGATCCTGGACGTCCTGCTCGGGGAGCCGCCGCTGTTCCCGCGGCACGCCGAAGTGGAGCTGTCCTGGAAGATCCTTGATCCGTTTGAAGACTTCTGGGCCGAACAGAACGAACAGCCCGAACCCTACGCTCCGGGCAGCTGGGGACCCGCCTCCGCGGATGAACTGCTGGCCCGCGACGGACGAACCTGGAGAAGGCCATGATTGTTGACCTGCCGGACACCACCACCTCGAAGATCTCGAAAAAGATCATGGCCCTGCGTGAGCAGGGCGGTGTGATCGCCCTGGGACGGGTGCTGACCCTCGTGGTGGTCACCCGTTCCGGGCTCGAGGAAGAAGCGATCGAGGCCGCGAACGAGGCCAGCCGCGAGCACCCCTGCCGGATCATCGTCCTTGCCGACGCCGGTGCCAAGGCCCCTGACAGGCTCGACGCCCAGATCCGGGTCGGCGGTGACGCCGGCGCGTCCGAAGTCATCGTGCTGCGCGGCTACGGAGAGCTTGCCCACGAAAGCGAATCCCTGGTCGCTGCGCTGCTGCTCCCGGACGCCCCGATCGTGGCCTGGTGGCCCCACGGGGCACCGGAGAACGCCTGCGAAACCTCCGTCGGCAGGATCGCGCACCGACGCATCACCGACTCGGCGAACGAACCGGACCCGCAAAAAGCGCTGGAGAACATCCGGACCACCTACAAGGCCGGCGATACCGACCTTGCCTGGACACGGCTGACGAACTGGCGGATCCAGCTCGCCGCCGTCCTGGACCAGGTTGACCCCTCGCCGGTGACCGCTGTCGCCGTCGAAGGCGCCTCCGACTCACCCTCGACCATCCTCCTCGCGGCCTGGCTCACGCTGGCCCTGGACGCCCCCGTCACCATTGTGGCGGACCCCGCAGGGACCGGCATCCGGCGCGTCCGGCTCAGCCGGCCCGGCGGCGATGTCCAGCTCTTCCGCCCCGGATTGTCCGTCGCCGAACTCACGCAACCGGGGCAGCCGGCCCAACGCATCTCGCTGCCCCGGTTG
>NZ_QAIQ01000429.1:2607-6584 GCF_003061105.1 Arthrobacter sp. HMWF013 | reverse complement strand
CCACAGCTGCCGTGCCCTCCTCCGCTCCGGCCTGGCCGAAGTCAGCCAACGAGACGCGCTCCACCTGGAGTTGGATGTCTACGCGGTCCAGCAGCGGTCCTGACATCCGGGCCACGTAGCGGCGCCTCATCATGGGCGTGCAGGTGCAGTCGAGGCCTTTACCGGAGGCCTTGCCACAGGGGCAGGGGTTGGCGGCAAGGACCAATTGGAACCGCGCGGGATAGGCCGCTGTTCCGGCCGAGCGGTGAATGACCAGCTCCCCGCTTTCGAGTGGTTGACGCAGCGCATCCAGGATGCGCCGCTCATACTCGGGTGCCTCGTCAAGGAACAGGACTCCGCGGTGGGCCCGGGACGCCGCGCCCGGGCGGGGCAGCCCCGAACCCCCACCGATAATGGCCGCAGCGGTAGCGGAGTGGTGCGGGTTTTCGAACGGCGGACGCCGCAGGAGCTCAACAGCGGACGAGGGCAGGCCGCAGAGGGAATGGATGGCGGTGACTTCCATGGCTTCGTTGTCCGCAAGGTCCGGAAGCAGCCCTGGCAGGCGCTCTGCCAACATGGTCTTTCCCGCGCCGGGCGGCCCCATGAGCAGAAGGTGGTGGGCGCCGGCCGCCGCCACTTCCAGGGCCCGACGGGCATCGCCCTGCCCCGAGACATCAGCCATGTCAGGCACAGCGCGGGCGGCATGTGAAGAGTCGCCCTGGCTGCACTCATCTTCCGGCTCGAAATCCAGGGCGAGCTCCTGGGGGTCTGCCCCGAAATCGAGGGCAAGCCGGGCGAGGGTCCGGTAACCCCGGACCCTTGCCCCGGGCACCAGTGATGCTTCTGCCAGGTTGGCATGGGCCACGACCACCTCCGGGTAGCCGGCCTGGACGGCAGCCATGACGGCGGGAAGGATGCCCCGCACAGGCCGCAACCGGCCATCCAGCCCGAGTTCAGCGATGAAGACCGTCCGCCCGGTGGGTTTGATGTCATTCGCTGCCCGCAGGACGGCCATGGTGACGGCCAGGTCAAAGCCCGAACCGCGTTTGGGGAGCGACGCTGGAATGAGGTTTGCGGTGATCTTCCGCCGGCTCAGCGGGATTCCGGAATTCTTGGCGGCGGAACGTATCCGTTCCTTGGCCTCGTTAAGGGCGGCATCCGGCAAGCCCAGAATCACGAAGTTCGGCAGGGTCTGGCCAATATCTGCTTCCACCTCGACGATGTACCCGTTCAGGCCCACGAGCGCCACCGACCAGGTCCGCCCGAGAGCCAACTACCCCACCCCCTTGAGGTGTTCCACCAGGGGTTCGCCGCCGCCGTCGTCCACCACTGCGATGACGTCCACGCGCCGCAGCGGCATCCGCAGCTCCCGGTCCCGGCACCATGCCGAACCGAGCCGGTGCAACCGGGCCAGCTTGTCCGCTCCTACGGCTTCGAACGGGTGCCCGTAGTCCAGCGACCGACGGGTTTTCACCTCGGCGATGACCAAAGCGTCCCCATCCAGGGCCACAATGTCGATTTCGCCTTCGGTGCAACGCCAGTTGCGTTCCACCACCAGCATGCCCAGCGCTTCAAGATAGCCGGCGGCCAGGTCCTCGCCGCGGCGGCCCAACAGGTCTTTGGATTTCATTTCTACCTCCGCAACCAGCCTGCGGGGGCAGGGCTGCGGAGGACACCGTGCCAGGGGTCTATGTGGGTAACCTCAGGAAGATGGCACCCGTGTGGAGGAACAGTGGCCCGGCGGGAAGGAGCTAATTGCCGAGGTCAACGTCCTTCGGCAGGGCGAGTTCCTCATTCCGTGGCAGTTCTTCGACGTTGACATCCTTGAACGTCAGTACCCGGACTGTCTTCACAAAGCGCGCGGAACGGTAGACGTCCCACACCCATGCATCGTGCAGGGTCAGGTCGAAGTAGACCTCACCGTCGGCGCTTCGGGCCTGGAGATCAACGTGGTTCGCGAGGTAGAAACGGCGCTCGGTCTCGACAACGTAACTGAAGAGCCCGACGACATCCCGATATTCACGGTAGAGCTGCAGCTCCATGTCGGTTTCGTAGTTTTCAAGATCCTCTGCACTCATGCTTCCATCTTGCACCATTCAGGGGGCCGCGGGCGCCGCGGCAGCCGTGCGGCGCTGCTACGTCCCGGCCTCGGGGAACAGTTCGCCACCCAGGAGGTTCCAGCTCACGCGATGGTACGGAGTGGGCCCGGCGGCACGGAGCGCGTCCCGGTGGATCGCGGTGGCATAGCCCTTGTTGAGGTCCCAGCCGAAATCCGGGTACTCGAGGTGCAGGCCGCGCATCTGCTCGTCGCGCTCAACCTTGGCAATAACACTGGCAGCCGCAACACTGAGGCACTGCATGTCGGCTTTGATCTTGGTGTGGACCGGAGCGTCACAGCCTGGATCCTGGGCTGCCTCATCGAAAAGGGAAAGCTGCTCGGGTGGCGATAGCCAGTTGTGGCTGCCATCGAGCAGCACCACATCCGGGCTGACGCCTGCTGCGAGGATGTCCAGCCACGCACGGGTACCGGCCAGCCGCAGAGCCGCGATGAGCCCCAGATCGTCGATCTCCCGGGAGGAAGCGTGACCCACTGCAGAGGCCACACTCCAGCTTCTGACCAGCGGTTCGAGGCGCACCCGCTCTGCCGGGCTGAGCAGCTTGCTGTCCCGGACGCCGGTCAGGGGCTTCTGCTTGTGAAGATCGACGACGGCGATCCCGACGCTGACAGGGCCTGCCAGCGCGCCGCGGCCCACTTCATCAACGCCGGCCAGATAACGGGCACCCTGCGTCTTGAAGGTCCGTTCGTGCCGGAGCGTCGGCGGTTTCGCCCGGAGTGCCCCGGCTTTGCGGACCGGTATCCCGGCCGTGGCTGCGGTTGCCGTTGCGGCTGTGGCTGTGGCTGTGGCTGTGGGGAGGATTGCGGACACTGCTAGCCCCCTGCGGGCACGTCGCGGAACACTTTGGGGTAGTTGTCGAGGACGGTGATCCTGTTCAGTGGCCAGGCGATGACGGCTGCCTTGCCCTCCACGTCCTCAAGGTCAACAAACCCGCCGTTCGAGTCCAGGTGGGAGCGGGAATCTGCGGAATGGTTTCGGTTATCGCCCATGACCCAGATCTTCCCTTCCGGAACGACGACGTCGAAGGCGCGGATCTGCGGTTTTTCATCGGTGTTGACGTAGCTTTCATCGATGGGAGATCCGTTAATGGTCAGTTTATCGCCGGCGTCGCAGCAGATCACGTGGTCTCCGGGGAGTCCGATGACCCGTTTGACGAGGTGCTGTTCGGAGTTGTCCGGAAGGAGGCCCACGAAGGTCAGGCCGTCCTGGACCCATGTGAACGGTCCTTTTTCTTCTTCGGGCGCCTCGGTCAGCCATCCCTGGTTGTCCTTGAAGACCACCACGTCGCCGCGTGAGAGTGCAAACGGCTCCGGCACCAGGAGGTTCACGAAGATGCGGTCATTGACGTCCAGGGTACTGACCATGGACTCCGAAGGAATGTAGAAGGCGCGGAAGAGGAATGTCTTGATGAGGAAGGACAGGACTACTGCGATCACCACCACTGTGGCAATTTCCTTCAGCCAGACAAAGAGCTGGCTTGGTTCCTGGCGCTCGGCCTTGGGCGCCGCGGACCGTCGCCCAGCTGAAGGCGCCGCTGTTCCGGTATCAGCCCCGGCCGCCGCCGTCCGGGCGCCGGCTTCGGCGGCAGTGCCTTCCGCGGAGATGCCGGGAGCACCATCGCGGGGCGGCTCTGGTATCCGGGATTGATTCTCGGGCATCTACTGTACGTCCTCTGTCATTGGTCCTGCTGCTGCCGCTGCCGGCCGTGGTATCCCAGCAAATCTATCAAGTGGCCAGACGATCTGGAGCGGCCTGCCGATCACTCTGTCCAACGGAACCATGCCCCCGCCCGGCGCACCCAGCAGGCTCCGGGAGTCGGCGGACTCGGATCGGTGGTCGCCGAGGAGCCACAGCAGGCCAGCGGGCACCACCGCACTGAAG
>NZ_QAIQ01000429.1:0-2597 GCF_003061105.1 Arthrobacter sp. HMWF013 | reverse complement strand
GGCTTTCCCGTTCACTGTGACCTTACCGCCGGCGTCGCAGCAGACCACGGTATCCCCCGGCAGGCCGATGACCCTCTTGACGTAGGTGGTGTCACTGCCGGTCAGTCCGAGCCATTGGCCCGTTGCCGCAAGGGCATCGGGCACAGGCCCACGGCCACTGTTGAGGGGCGCGAAGGAACCCCTCCCGTCAAAGACCACGATGTCGCCGCGGCGGATGGGGTCGGTCTGGAAGTCGGTTCTGGAGACCAGGATCCGGTCGCCGCCTTCCAGCAGCGGCTCCATGGACCCGGACGGAATGAAGTAGACATCCAGCCAGAGCGAGCGCACCAGTCCGCTGAGCGCCACCGCCAGCAGGAGTGCCGGCAACGCAAAACGCCAGCCCATTTTTCGGGGCTGGCGTTTTGTCTGGTCCATGATCCATATTCCTGGGGCGCTGTTACGAATGGCGCTGGCCTGGTACGGCTGGGGCCTGCTTTGTTAGTCCTCAGGGACTTACTTGGCGGTGTGGAAGTCGCGCTTTTCCTTGATCTTGGCAGCCTTGCCGCGCAGTTCGCGCATGTAGTAAAGCTTGGCGCGGCGCACGTCACCCTTGGAGACGACCTCGATCTTTTCGATGATCGGGGAGTGGACCGGGAAGGTACGCTCCACACCGACACCGAAGGAGACCTTGCGGACGGTGAAGGTTTCGCGAAGGCCATCGCCGTGGCGGCCCAGGACGAAGCCCTGGAACACCTGGACGCGGGAGTTCTTGCCTTCGATGATGTTCACGTGAACCTTGAGGGTGTCACCCGCGCGGAATTCGGGAACATCGGTACGCAGCGAAGCTGCATCTACGGAATCGAGAATATGCATAATTGCACTCCTGGTGAACGCCACAGGTCATTCACTTTGGGTCACGGCGGCCAAGCCCGGTTATCCCGGGAATTGCCGCCGAAAGTTAAGTGGTCCGGTTCCTTCACTGGTTGAAAGTACCGGGTTGTCCAGCTGTTGGTTGCGCTCCCCCTGTAGCAGGTGCGGACCCAGCAGACACAAGGACTAATTTTGCCACACTCGCACGCCTACAGCCAATCGCCGCTGACGGAAACCCCTGACGGTTCAGGCAGAGGGGCCGGTTCCGGCGTCCTTCTCAGCCGCGGAGCGTCCCCGGGGACGGAGGTGACCGTCGACGACGTCGTACCCCAGGTCCGCCAAGGCAGTCCGGTCGGCACGTGGCAACTTCCCGGCGTCGAACGTTTCAAGGAGGTCGGGACGGCGCTCCGCCGTCCGCCGGTACTGCTCGTGGCGGCGCCACTGGGCGATCTTGCCGTGGTTGCCGCTCAGCAGCACGGCGGGCACATCACGCTCACGCCACGTGGAGGGCTTGGTGTAGACCGGGTATTCCAGCAGTCCGTCCGAATGGGATTCCTCCACCAGGGATTCCGGGTTTCCGACGACACCAGGCAGCAACCTGCCGATGGCTTCCACCATGGCCAGGACAGCCACCTCGCCACCATTGAGCACATAATCGCCCAGGCTCATGGGGCGCACGGTGAAGTGCTCTTCAGCCCATTCGATGACACGCTCGTCGATGCCCTCGTAGCGTCCACAGGCGAAAACCAGCTGGTCTTCTTCGGCCAGCTCATAGGCCAGCGCCTGGGTGAAGCGTTCCCCCGCGGGCGACGGGACAATCAGCACCGGTTTTGATGCTTTGCCCGGGTTGGCTTCAGCCACCGCCGCCAGCGCCTGGGCCCAAGGCTCAGCCTTCATCACCATGCCGGCCCCGCCGCCGTAGGGCGTGTCATCAACCGTCCGGTGTTTGTCGGTGGTGAAGGAGCGGAGATCATGGACGTGAAGGTCCAGCAGTCCATCCTGGCGGGCTTTGCCGATGAGGGACAGCTCCAGTGGCGCCAGGTATTCCGGGAAAATACTGACGACGTCGATTCTCATCTACGCGTTGCCTTCCGGTTCGCCGGACCCGGCGTCGTCGGAGTTGATATCAAACAGGCCATCCGGGGGCGTCAGCAGGACAAACCCGCCGGCTACGTTGACTTCCGGAACGATCTGCTCCACGAACGGAACGAGGATTTCCTTGCCGTCTGCGCCTTCAATGACCAGGAGGTCCTGGACCGGCATGGTGTGCAGGGCGGCAACCTTGCCAACCACCTGCGAGCCTACCCGCGCCTCGAGTCCCACCAGTTCGTGCTCGTACCAGCCCTCGTCGTCGTCCTCATCCAGCTCTTCAGTCTCGATGAACAGCTTGGCTCCGCGGAGCGTCTCCGCCTGATTGCGGGTTTCAATGCCGGCAAACCCGAGCAGGAGGATGTCTTTGTTCCACCGGGCACTGTCAACGGTCAGCGGGCCGGCCGATGCCGGCTCCACCACAAACTCGGTGCCCGGAACAAACCGGTCCTCCGGGGCGTCGGTCAGCACCTGGACCGTCACTTCCCCACGGATTCCGTGCGGTTTTCCGATTCGTGCCACCTGAAGCTGCATCTGTTCCCCTGTCCGGTTGTGGGACTACCCACCGTATGTGTTGTCAACGCACTCCGGCCCCTCCACCGTTGCTGGTGGAAGGGCCGGAGTGCGTTGACAACACATACGGTGGGTAGTCCCACAAC
>NZ_QAIQ01000428.1:13571-14595 GCF_003061105.1 Arthrobacter sp. HMWF013 | reverse complement strand
GATAGTTGCCGCTGGGTCCCAGGTGGTTGTAGACCACATCCTGGATGACTCCGATGCCGGCCGCGTGGGCTGCGTCCACAAAGCGCTGATACGCGGCCGGGCCGCCGTAGCCCTCGTGGACCGCAAACCACTGGACGCCGTCGTAGCCCCAGTTGTGGGTGCCGTTGAACCCGTTGACCGGCAGCAGCTCGACAAAATCGACGCCGAGCTCCGCCAGGTAGCCCAGCTTTCCGGCCGCCGCATCCAGGGTTCCGTCGGGGGTGAAGGTGCCCAGGTGGAGTTCGTAAATGACCGCACCGCGCAGTTCCTTGCCACGCCAGCCGGAGTCCTGCCACGCATAAGAGGCGGGATCGTACGTGCGGGACAGGGCATGGACGCCGTCGGGGACCCGGCGGGAGCGGGGGTCCGGCAGCGGGTGCGGATCGCCGTCGAGCAGATAACCGTAGTCAACGTCCACGTCCGCCGGCGCGTCCGGGGCGGACCACCAACCGTCCGCTCCGGGAGCTGCCGGCGTCAGGACCATCGGGTACTGCCGGCCGCTGGCGAGCAGCGTGACGTCCGAGGCGTTGGGCGCCCAGACGTCGAACCGGCCGGAACCGTTGTGGGTCAGGCTCACGTGGTTGCTCCGTTCACGGGCACCAGCAGTGCCACGGGGTAAGGCTGGAGGACGCCGGCCACGGGTACAGGCCCCGGTCCGTAGGTCCGCCCGGTGAGTTCGTCCCGGAAAGCGGTGGAAAGGTCGACGGCGGTGTCCCGCCAGCCGCCCGACCGTTCCAGCCCGAGGGGAAGCCGGGTTGCGAGCGTCACGGCGCCCGTTCCGCCGGCAGCTCCCCGGCTGAAGGCCACCAGGTGGCCGGCCGAAGCGCCCGACGCCGTCAGAGGCTGGTAGCCCTGGAACAGCTCGGGCCGGTCCCGGCGGAGGCGCAGGGCACGGGAGGTTACCAGCAGTTTTGTGGCCTCATCCTGGAAGTCCGGCGGCAGCATGCCCCGATCCAGTTCGGCCAGGGCAGACTCGCGCGCGCCG
>NZ_QAIQ01000428.1:0-13561 GCF_003061105.1 Arthrobacter sp. HMWF013 | reverse complement strand
GTCAGGGACCGGTCCCAGAATTCGGTGCCCTGGTAGACGTCCGGAACCCCCGGCATGGTCAGCTGAAGCAGCTTCAGCGCCAGTGAGTTTGCGGCACCATACGGCGAAACCGCGTCCACAAAGTCCACCACAAGGGAGTTCACGGCCGGGTCATCAAATGCCGCGTCCACGGCCTTCATCACGGCAGCTTCGAATTCTTCGTCCGGATCCGTCCAGGTGGTGGAGTTGCCGGCCTCCCGGGCAGCTTTTTCGGCGTAGCCGCGGAGCCGCTCACGGCTGGCAGGCCAGGCTCCAACGACGGCCTGCCAGAGCAGCGTGGAGAACGGTCCGTCCGGGAGCGGGGCTGCGTCGCGGAGCGCGTTCAGCGTCTGTGTCCATTCCGGAACGCACTCGGCGATGACCGAGATCCGCGCCCGGGCGTCCTCGCTGCGTTTGGTGTCATGGGTGCTCAGCGTGGTCATGGACAGCGGAATGTCAGCCTGGCGTTTCTGCATCCGCCGGTGGAATTCCTCCACGGACAGCGAGAACTCCACCGGATCCGCGCCAACCTCGGTGAGGGTTCCCAGCCGGGTGTAGCGGTAGAACGCCGTGTCCTCCACGCCCTTGGCCATGACCATTCCGGAGGTCTGCTGGAACCGCCGGCCCAGCTCGGTCTCTGGCTTGAGCAGCAACGGCAGCAGAACGTCCACCGTGTCGGAAAGATCGGGCCTGGAACCGGACGCCGCCGCGCACGCTTCGCGCAGGATGTCTTCGCCCGTGGGCAGGTAGGTGCGGTAGACCGGGAACGCCGCAATGATCTGGGCGATGGCGTCCGCCGCCGCGTCCTCGGTGAGGCCGGCGTCTGCGGGGACCAGCCGTGCCAGGCGCAGGACCTCGGCACGGAGGATCCCGTCCGCAATGGCGCGTTTGGTGCCCAGGATCATCGCCGCATAGTCAGCCGGCCCGGTGGAGCCGCGCAGCTCCGCGTCCAGTGCATTCAGCGGCGCCTCGCCCGCGGGATCCACCAGCACGCGGTCCAGGTCCGCCAAAGCGTCGTAGCCGGTGGTCCCCTCGCAGTCGAACTCGGCAGGGAGTTCCTCCCCCGGTTCCAGGATCTTCTCCACCAGGACGTAGGCTCCGCCGCTGACCTCCTTGAGCCAGTGCAGGTACCCTTCAGGATCGGCCAGGCCATCGGGGTGGTCCACGCGCAGGCCATCCACCAGCCCCTCGCCGAACCAGCGCCGCACTTCCGCGTGGGCCTCGTCAAAGACCCTGCGGTCCTCAACTCGGATCCCCGCGAGCGTGCTGACGGCGAAGAACCGCCGGTAGTTCAGCTCGCTGTCCGCACGGCGCCAGGAGACCAGCTCGTAGTGCTGGCGGCTGTGCACGGCCTGCGGTGAGTCGCCGTCCGCAGAGGAGCCTGCGGCCAGCGGGAAGCGGTGGTCGTAGTAGTGCAGTTCGCCGTCCTTGACCTCCAGCTTGTCCAGGTCCTCGTCCGAACCCAGCACGGGCAGCCGGATGCGGCCCCCGCCGAAGTCCCAGTCGACGTCGAACGCGTCAGCATACGGCGAACCCTGCCCGTCGCGAAGCAGCGACCACCACCACGGGTTCTGCGCCGGCGAGGCCACGCCCACGTGGTTGGGCACGATGTCCACCAGCACGCCCATGCCGTGCTCGCGGGCGGCGCTGGACAGCGCGAGCAGGCCCTCAGGCCCGCCGCGCTCCGGGTCCACGGCGGAGGGGTCCGTGACGTCGTAGCCGTGATCGGAACCCTGCTCCGCCGTCAGGATGGGTGAGAGGTACACCCAGTCCGCCCCCAGCGACTTCAGGTATGGAACCCTTGCGGCGGCGTCAAAGAGTGTGAAGCTGCTGCGGATCTGGAGCCGGTACGTGGAGGCGGGGACCCTCACTTCTCGGCGTCCTTCTTCTTGCGTGCCCCCACTTTCGTGGTCTGCCCCGGTTCCGCGATCATGGGCGCGGTGAGTGATTCCGTTTCGCTGGTAGCGGTCTGGGTCAGTGCAGCAAGGGACGCGGCCACGGAGTGGTCGGGCTCAACATCGGGGACGCTGTGGGCACGGAGCACCACCATCGACTTTGCGTCCACCGCCAGGGCCTCGCCGGCCTTGACCGGTTCGGTGTCTGCGTTGTGGCCGGCGGTATCGATGATGATGTCCCAGGCGGGCGCGTACTCGTCCGAAGGCAGGGTGAAGTTCACCATGTCGTCGTGGGCGTTGAAGTACAGCATGAAGTTCACGTCGGTGATCCGGCGGCCGCGGGTGTCCTTGCCCTGGATGCCGTCACCGTTGAGGAACATTCCGACGGACCGGCCGAAGCCGCTGTCCCAGGCGTCCGGCTTCATGGTCTCGCCGTCGGGGTCCAGCCATACGATGTCCGGCAGCCGCTCGCCCTCTCCTCGCAGCACGGGCCGTCCGTCGAAGAACCGGCTCCGGCGGAAGGTGGGGTGCTTGGCGCGGAGCGCGTTGACCGCGGCGGTGAACTCCACCAGGGGCTGGTCGATGTTCTCCCAGTTGATCCAGGTCAGCTCCGAGTCCTGGCAGTAGCCGTTGTTGTTGCCCAGCTGGGTGCGGCCCATTTCGTCGCCGTGCAGGAGCATGGGGACACCCTGGGACAGCAGCAGGGATGCGATGAAGTTCCGCTGCTGGCGGGCACGCAGGCCAAGGACTACGGGATCGTCCGTGGGGCCTTCCACCCCACAGTTCCAGGACCGGTTGTGGGATTCGCCGTCGTTGTTGCCTTCGCCGTTGGCGTCGTTGTGCTTCTCGTTGTAGGACACCAGGTCCGCCAGGGTGAAGCCGTCGTGGGCGGTGACGAAGTTGATCGACGCGACGGGGCGGCGGCCGGAGTGCTCGTACAGGTCTGCCGAGCCGGTGATGCGGGACGCGAATTCGCCCAGCGTTGCCGGTTCGCCGCGCCAGAAGTCACGGACGGTATCGCGGTACTTGCCGTTCCATTCGGTCCACTGCGGCGGGAAGTTGCCCACCTGGTAGCCGCCGGGGCCAACGTCCCACGGCTCGGCGATCAGCTTGACCTGGGACACCACCGGGTCCTGCTGGATGAGTTCGAAGAAGGTGGACAGCTTGTCCACATCGTAGAACTCGCGGGCCAGGGCCGAGGCGAGGTCGAACCGGAAACCGTCCACGTGCATCTCGGTGACCCAGTACCGGAGCGAGTCCATGAGCAGTTGCAGGGAGTGGGGCTGGCGGACGTTGAGCGAGTTGCCGGTGCCCGTGTAGTCCATGTAGTGCTTCTGGTCCCCCTCCATCAGCCGGTAGTAGGAGGAGTTGTCGATGCCCTTGAAGGACAGGGTGGGGCCCAGGTGGTTGCCTTCGGCGGTGTGGTTGTAGACCACGTCCAGGATCACTTCGATGCCGGCCCGGTGCAGCGAGCGGACCATGGCTTTGAAGTCCTGGACCTGCTGGCCGGTGTCGCCGGTGGAGCTGTAGGTGTTCTGCGGCGCGAAGAAGCCGATGGTGTTGTAGCCCCAGTAGTTGTTTAGGCCCTGATCCTGCAGCGTGCCGTCGTTGACGAACTGGTGCACGGGCATCAGTTCGATGGCCGTGACGCCCAGCTTCTGCAGGTGCGAGATGACTGACGGATGTGCCACGCCGGCGTAGGTGCCGCGCTGCTCTTCGGGGACTTCCGGGTGGAGCGCGGTGAGGCCCTTGACGTGGGCCTCGTAGATAACGGACTTGTGGTACGGGACGCGGAGGCTGTGGTCGCCGTCCCAGTCGAAGAACGGGTTGATGACCACGCCCATCATCATGTGGGAAGCGGAGTCCTCGTTGTTGACGGAGTCAGGCTCGCCCAGGTTGTAGGAGAACAACGACGGGTCCCAGTCCACCTGGCCGTGCACTGCTTTGGCGTACGGGTCCAGGAGGAGCTTGTTCGGGTTGAACCGGTTGCCGGATGCCGGATCGTAGGGACCGTGGACGCGGTAGCCGTACTTCTGGCCGGGCTGGACCTGCGGGATGTAGCCGTGCCACACGTAGCCGTCCACTTCGTCGAGCGGGAACCGGGTCTCCGCGCCGGCGTCGTCAAAGAGGCACAGTTCCACCTTCTCGGCGTGCTCGCTGAACAGCGCGAAGTTGGTGCCGGTTCCGTCAAAGGTGGCTCCAAGCGGATAAGCCGATCCGGGCCAGATTTCCATATGTGCTCCTCATTGTTGTTCAACGGCAGGCATGGAGGCATAACCTCCCCTGCCGGTTCAGGGCTTGAACCTACCGTAGCGGGTGGGTGTGACTATTACGTTTCAGCACCACCTGTTTACTAAGCATGCTGATATTACTCCAGACCTCTGGTATGGCGTCCCCAATCCTCCCCGCGCTCAGCGGTCCGCCGGAGGACGCGGCTGTCCCGGCAAGACCGTGGATGCTGGCGCCCAGGGCGGCAATCGCCGCCCAGCGCTCATCAGGATCGATGCCCGCATCACGGAAGCGCCCGACGTCGGACCCCAGCTGTGCGAGCAGCGCACCGATGATCCCGGCCAGGACGTCACCGCTGCCGGCAGTGGCCAGCCACGGCGTGCCGTCAGCCTGGCTGTAGAAGTCCTGGAAGGGTGAAGCGACCAGCGTGGTGGCGCCCTTTAACAGCACGGTGGCTTCGGTCTGCACCGCGGCGTGCCGGACCCATGCCAGGGTGGCGGCCTCCACTGCCGGACGGTCGGGGGCGGGATCGAAGTCCGGGCTGTCAGGGGGCGAGCCGAGGCGCTGCAGAAGCGCCGCCAGTTCGCCGGCGTGCGGGGTCAGCACCACCTGCGGGGCCAGGACGTCGGGCAGGGCCGGGATCGCTCCGGCGTCCGCGATCACGGGCAGTCCCGTATCCACTGCGTCGCGGGCGCGCTGGAGCTGTTCGGTGTCGCCGGGGCCCATTCCTGAGCCCACCAGCCATGCCTGGACCCGGTTCTCTGCCACGGTACCCGTGCTGCAGACCACCTCGGGGCAGGAGCGGCGCACCAGGTCGGCAACTTCAGGCGGTCCCAGGTAGCGGACCATGCCCACGCCTGCAGCCAGTGCGCCACGGCAGGCCAGTACTGCCGCCCCCGGATAGTCAGCGGATCCTGCGACGACGCCCAGGACGCCGCGCGAATACTTGTGCGAGCGACGCCCGGGTTGTGGGAGGAGCCGGGCCAGGTCCAGCGGCTCGAGCCGGCGCAGGGCGGGCCACGGCAATTCGGCTTCGATGCCGATGGGCACCACCATGACGCGGCCCGTATGGTCGGCTCCCGGGTCCGCCAGGAGCCCCACCTTGGCCGCGCCGAAGGTCACGGTCAGGTCCGCGGACAAGACCGGCTCATGGGCAACACCGGTGTCGGCATCAACCCCGCTGGGGATGTCGCAGGCCACCACCATCCCGGGCCGGCCGGAAGTCTGCCGCTGCGCAGAGAGTGCGGTCATCAGGGCCGCAGCCGGTCCCCGCAGACCGCCCTGGGCACCCGTCCCCAGGACAGCGTCAATCACGACGTCGGCACCCGCCACCTTGGCCGCCAGCTCGATGGCGTTGGAGCCGGTGAGGTGATGCACCCGCCCGCCGGCGCGCTCAAAAGCAGCCAAAGCCTCGGGGTGGGCGGCGTTCCCGGTGAGTACCGCCGTCGTACGCATTCCCCTGGCTGCCAGGAAGGACGCGGCGAAGAGTCCGTCTCCCCCGTTGTTGCCTTTGCCGGTGAGGACGGCCACGCTGGCGCCGTACGTGCGCCGGCCCCGGGCCTGAAGTTCCCGGACCACCGCGTTGGCGAGGCCGTGGGAGGCGCGCTGCATCAGGACAGCGCCCATGCCGGTGGCCAGGAGCGGCTTTTCGGCCGCCCTGACCTGGGTTCCGGTGTAGGCGCTGATCATGTCAGGTCCGTCGGTGGCTCCGGGGGGTTACGCGTGGTGGGCTCAGCCTTCGGCCAGGACGGTGGCCGTGGCGATCCCGCCGTCGTGGCTGATGGACAGGTGCCAGCGCTTGACGCCTTTTGATTCGGCTACGGCCAGGACCGTTCCCTTGATCTGGACGGTGGGGCCGTTCTGGTCCAGGCCGATCCAGCAGTCCTGCCAGTTCATGCCGGCCGGCGCGCCGAGGACCTTGGCCACCGCTTCCTTGGCAGCGAACCGTGCGGCCAGCGAACGCATGTTCAACTCGCGTTCCGCGGGCACGAACAGCCGGTCCCGGAGCCCGGGGGTCCGCTCAAGCTGGCGGCCGAACCGCTCGATGTCTACAACGTCTACGCCAATGCCAACAATCATGGCGCTATTCTACGGTGACGCACCCGGCCGGCCGTGACGCAAAGGCGCGGCTTTCGGACCAGGAGCCGGCGCCGGACCCCTGGTTCCCGGGCAGCGGCAGGGTCAGCACTGCCATAAGTTACGCATGTACGCCTATGGTGAACCTCCACAAAGCCCCGCGGGAGCGACCCGAAGCGGGCCGGAAAGCCTAGGAAGCCCCGGGCCTGAGGCTCGGGGCTTCCTGTGTACAACGAATCGGACCAGCGCTGAGGCTGGCCGCCGCTACTCGACGGTGACGCTCTTGGCGAGGTTGCGCGGCTGGTCCACGTCGTAGCCCTTGGCCGAGGCGAGGGCCAGGGCGAAGATCTGCAGCGGGACGGTGCTAAGCAGCGGGGCCAGCAGGGTGGGGGTCTCCGGGATGTAGAAGACGTGCTCGGCGTAGGCCTTGACCGCTTCGTCGCCCTCTTCGGCGATCACGATGGTCTTGGCACCGCGGGCACGGACTTCCTGGATGTTGGAGACGATCTTGGCGTGCAGCGAGTCCCGGCCGCGGGGCGAGGGGACCACCACGAAGACGGGCTGGCCTTCCTCGATCAGGGCGATCGGGCCGTGCTTGAGTTCACCGGCGGCAAAGCCTTCGGCGTGGATGTAGGCGAGCTCCTTGAGCTTGAGCGCACCTTCCATGGCCACAGGGAAGCCGACGTGGCGGCCCAGGAACAGCACGGACTTGGCGTCCTTCATGGACACGCCGAGTTCCTTGATCTGGGCCTCGTTGTCCAGGATGGTCTGGATCTTGGCGGGGATCTTGTTCAGGTCCGCGAGGATGTCCTTGATCTCGCCCTGGAAGATGTTGCCGCGCAGCTGCGCCAGGTAGAGGCCCAGCAGGTAGGCGGCAGTGATCTGGGCCAGGAATGCCTTCGTGGAGGCAACAGCGATTTCCGGGCCGGCGTGCGTGTAGAGCACGGCGTCGGATTCGCGCGGGATGGTGGAGCCGTTGGTGTTGCAGATGGAGACGGTCTTGGCGCCCTGTTCCTTGGCGTAGCGGACGGCCATCAGGGTGTCCATGGTCTCGCCGGACTGCGAGATCGAAACGATCAGCGTGTTCTCATCGACAATCGGGTCGCGGTAGCGGAACTCGTGGGAGAGCTCCACCTCGGTGGCGATCCGGCACCAGCGCTCGATGGCGTACTTGGCCACCTGCCCGGCGTACGCGGACGTGCCGCAGGCGAGCACAATGATCTTGTCGACGTGCTTGAGCAGTTCCGGGTCGATGCGAAGCTCGTCGAGGGTCAGCTTGCCGTTGATGTCGGAGCGGCCCAGCAGGGTCTGCAGCACGGCGTCGGGCTGGTCGTGGATTTCCTTCTCCATGAAGGACGGGAAGCCGCCCTTTTCAGCGGATTCCGGGTCCCAGTCAACGTGGTATTCCTTGCCCTGGGCCGGGGCGCCGAAGAAGTCGGTGATCTCCACGGTGTCCGCTGTGATGGTGACGATCTGGTCCTGGCCCAGCTCCACGGCGCGGCGGGTGTAGTCGATGAACCCGGAGACGTCGGAGCCGAGGAAGTTCTCGCCTTCGCCCAGGCCCACCACCAACGGTGAGTTCCGGCGGGCGGCAACCACAACATCGGGCTGGTCGGCATGCACGGCGAGCAGGGTGAAAGCACCCTCAAGGCGCTGGCAGGCGAGCTGCATGGCAGTGGTCAGGCCGCCGTCGGACGTGTCGCCGTTCAGTTTGGTGCGGAAGATATCGCCGAGCAGTACGGCCGCAACCTCGGTGTCCGTCTCGGACGCGAAGGTGTAGCCCTTTTCGACGAGCTCCAGCTTGAGCTCGGCGAAGTTTTCGATGATGCCGTTGTGGATCAGCGCGAGCTTGCCGCCGTCGGCCAGGTGCGGGTGCGCGTTCTGGTCCGTGGGGCCGCCGTGCGTGGCCCAGCGGGTGTGCCCGATCCCGGTAAGGGTTTCCGGCAGCGGATGCGCTTCCAGTTCAGCCAGCAGGTTGCTCAGCTTCCCTGACTTCTTCCGGGATTCGATGGCACCGTGGGAGACCACCGCTACGCCCGCGGAGTCGTAACCCCGGTATTCCAGGCGGCGCAGTCCCTCAAGGACAACATCCAAAGCACTGTGACCGGCATTGACACGGCCATCAGCGTGGCCCACATATCCAACGATTCCACACATGGGTTCCAGCTTATCGGCAGCCGGGTTGAGATCTAAACTGCGTGCGCCCCATTTCGCTCTCAGCCGCGGGCGGGGCAGAATCTCTATAGTGACTGTGCAACGCAACGAAGCGAACGGCGAGGGCGTCTCCCCGTTCGTGGAGCTGGACCGGCAAACCTGGTCCCGCCTGGCTGCCCAGATGGAGCAGCCCCTTAACGAAGAGGACATCGTCCGCCTCCGTGGCCTCGGCGATCCCCTGGATATGAAGGAGATCCGCGAGGTCTACCTCCCGCTGTCCCGGCTCCTGCACCTCTACGTCGAAGCCGCAGGTCAGCTCCATTCGGCCACCACCACGTTCTTGGGCGAGCAGACCCAGCGCACGCCCTTTGTCATCGGCGTTGCAGGGTCAGTTGCGGTGGGAAAGTCCACCATTGCCCGTGTGCTCCGGGAGATGCTGCGGCGCTGGCCCGGCACCCCCAACGTTGAGCTGATCACCACCGACGGCTTCCTCTATCCCCTAGCTGAGCTGAAGCGCCGGCAGCTGCTGGAACGCAAGGGGTTCCCGGAGTCCTATGACCGGCGTGCCCTGCTGCGTTTTGTGAGCGAAATCAAAGGCGGTGCGGAGGAGGTCCGGGCGCCCTGGTACTCGCACGTCACGTATGACATCGTTCCGGACAAGGAAGTGGTGGTCCGCCGCCCGGACGTGCTGATTGTGGAGGGCCTGAACGTGCTGGCTCCCGCGCGTCCCCGCCACGACGGCCGGCAGGGGCTGGCGCTGAGCGATTTCTTCGACTTCTCCATCTATGTGGACGCCAAGACCACCTACATCGAGGAATGGTACGTGGAGCGGTTCCGCAAGCTCCAGAGCACCGCGTTCGCGCAGCCGGAGTCCTACTTCCACCGCTACGCCACGCTATCCCCCACCGAGGCCGAGCGCACCGCCCGGGACATCTGGAAGCGCATCAACGAGCCCAACCTGGAGGAGAACGTCCTCCCCACCCGGGGCCGCGCCCAGCTGGTGCTGACCAAGGACGTGGACCACTCCATCCGCCGCATGCTCCTGCGGAAGGTTTAACACGCATGTGCCACAACTGCGTGGCGGGCCTTGGTCCCTCCGCGGCAAGCCGCCGCTCGTTCGCCAGGTTCCTCGCCGCGGGGGCCGGGCTGACTGTGCTGGCAGCTTGTACGCCTCCGGAGGCTCCGGCGGTGGCGCCGTCGTCGTCCCCTTCCGTCTCCGCCTCCCCCGCGGTGACCTCCGTCTCCGCCTCTCCTTCTCCGGTTCCGGTGGAAAGTTCGACGGCGGCCGTTGAGCCGCCTGCGCCGTCTCCCGCATCGCCGTCGGCAGCGTTGCCGCGCCAGTTCTCGCTGACAGATCCGGCCAGTCCCTGGCTGGTGGTCAACAAGCACCGGCCGCTGGTTCCGGCCGATTACGTTCCGGCGGACCTGGTCCAACCCAACGTGCAGCTTGCGGTGTCCGGCGAGGCGGCCCTGCTGAACAGCACGACGGCGGCTGCCGCGGAAGCGATGTTCGCCGCCGCCGCGCGGGACGGAGTGGTGATGACTCTGGCAAGCGGCTACCGATCGTATGGCACGCAGGTGGCAACCTACAACGGCTACGTGGCTGCGCGCGGCCAGGCGGATGCCGACACCGCCAGCGCACGCCCCGGCTACTCGGAGCACCAGACGGGGTGGGCCTTCGACATCGGCGACGGCGGCGGGGGGTGCGGCTTCCAGCCCTGCTTCGCCGACCAGCCGGCCGCGGTGTGGGCGAAAGCGAACGGCCACCGCTTCGGGTTCGTGGTGCGGTACCCGTGGATGTTCCACCCGATCACCGGCTACTACTACGAGCCGTGGCACCTGCGGTTCATCGGCGTCGAGGCAGCCACCGACATGGCGGCACGGGGCATCAGTACGGTGGAGGAGTACTTCGGGGTGGAAGCGGCGCCGGGGTATCCGTGAGTGTCGGCGCTGCCCCCTATGATGCTTTTGTTGGCGGGTAAGTCCGGCCACAGAGCGGGGGGAAAATGTTTAAGGTTGAGGACTATCCGGAGGGCAGCATTTATGGCGGGCGGCGGTGCGTTGTTGATCATGGCCGTCAGGCCAGGCTGGAGCTGATCAATGGCTCGGCCCAGTCGGGTGGCGACCTTTTCCACCTGACCTGGCAGGACCGCTCCATCCCCATCGTGACGTTCAGCAGGAACGCCGTGGACCGCGAATCGGGCCAACAGCAGGTCCACATAAACATCAGGGCGCTTGGAGAGAGCCGATATGCAAGGAACAGCGAACTGAAGGCATCGACGCTGTCGGATGCGGACCGGTTCCTGGCCCGTCGGCTCGCCGCCGAGGCATTGCTTGTTTTCGGGTCGTGGTTTGACGGATTGACCTTCCAGGACGGCCATTTTGTGGTCAAAGACAGCGTGGACGGTGACGACCTTTCATACACGCTGTCCTCGTTCGGCTACGGCGGTGCGTCGAGACCGCCCAACTACCACTCCCGGCTGGAGTGGACCGAGCAGTCCATCTGCCGGCAAGCGGTCGAGGAAGCGTGGGGACTGGACGTCCCTGACGCTGTCTTCGTTATCGCCCTGCACAACCGCAGGCGGGCCTTGCTTACCCACAACAAACACATGAAGCTTTCACTCCGTGAGCTGTTCCCCACCATAGCGGCAGCTGAGTTGGAGGACCTCGAAACCCGCGCGGATCGCCTTGCCTCCGATGCTGCACGCTACGGGCTGGCCCACCTCGACGACGGAGAGAGCATTGAATCCGTCCTGGGCCGGATCGGTATTGATGTGCCGGGCTTTTCACGCGACACGTATCGAAGGACTCTCGCCTATGGGACTCTCATGGTCCTAGGTAACAGGGACGTAGAGAGGCAGCGCAGGGAAAGCCTTGTCGAATCCGCTCGGTCCGCAGATCTCCGTGATGGTGCGTTCGCTCTTCTGTACTTCAACCGGCGCTATTCAAAGTCACAGTTTCTAGGGGCAATCCCTATCCATGAAACACTTGGCGATCTCCACTCCCCTGATGACCTGGACGACGCCATAGCCAGGGCAGGAAAGCTCATTGAGGCCGGTCGCCGGTATGCATAAACGCCTCAGGCAACCGACCAGCAGGTGGAACGGCTCACGGCGGACCATCCCGGCTTCAGTGCGCGCTGCATCCACGACTCTCTCAGCTGGGGCTACCAGCAGAACCGGTGACGCGAGCCCTGTGAAGCTGCACACTGCTCAAGTGGCCTTACTCCGGATGCTCCTCACAGCTGTCCATATCGTGCTGTGGGAGAGTTTCTGGCGTACGTTTAGAACGCAGGCTTAGTTCCCGACACGCCTGAGAAGTTCATGGGTTTGTAACCCGCGCCTTAAGTCGTTGCGCTAGATTGGATCTTATGTTGACAGGATTCAAGAATTTCATCATGAAGGGCAACGTCGTAGACCTTGCCGTCGCCGTCGTGATGGGTGCCGCTTTCGGTGCCGTCGTGACCTCAATTGTCGAGGGCCTGCTCACACCGCTGATCGGCCGTCTGTTCAATGCCAAGGGCATTGAAGAAATGCAGTGGGAGGGATTCATGTACGGATCCGTCATCTCCTCCATCATTTCCTTCGTGCTGGTGGCTGCCGCCATCTACTTCATCATCATTCTCCCGATGAACCACATGATCGAGCGCCGCAACCGCCGGCTCGGAATCGATCCCGATGTCAAGGAAGAGGCTGCGGAAGACCCGCAGATCGCCCTCCTCACCGAGATCCGCGACTCGCTGCAGAACCGTACGCTCTAGGTTCCTCCGCTACAAACCAAGTGTGGCCCGCTTCCTGACGGATGCGGGCCACACTTTTTGTGTCTTGATTCTCTTGGTGAACTGTTACTCGGTGACGAGTTCAAGAGCGAGTTCGGTGCGGACCACCTGCGCAAGCCGCCCGGCGATGGACTGGGCCGTGGCTTCGTCGGCCGCCTCGACCATGACCCTCACCACGGGCTCTGTACCGGACGGGCGGAGGAGGACTCGTCCGGACTCCCCCAGTTCGGCTTCTGCCGCGGCCACGGCCTGAGCCAGGACGTCGGAGCCGTGCACACGGCTGCGGTCTACGCCCTTGACGTTGATCAGCACTTGGGGAAGCTTGGTCATCACTGTGGCGAGCTGCTTGAGCCGCCGGCCCGTCTTGGCTACCTGCGCGGCCAACTGGAGACCTGTGAGGACTCCGTCTCCGGTGGTGGCGTAGTCGGCAAAAATTACGTGCCCGGACTGTTCGCCGCCCAGGTTGAATCCGCCGTCGCGCATGGCCTCCAGGACGTAACGGTCCCCCACGCCCGTTTCCCGGATGCTGATGCCCGCCTCGCGGAGGGCAATCTTCAGGCCCAGGTTGCTCATGACGGTCGCGACCAGCACGTCGTCGATGAGCTTGCCGGAGGCTTTGAGTGCAACGGCGAGGATGGCCATGATCTGGTCGCCGTCCACCTCGTTGCCCTCGTGGTCCACGGCGAGGCAGCGGTCGGCATCACCGTCGTGGGCGATGCCCAGGTCTGCTCCGTATTTGACCACCGCTTCTTTGAGGGGGCCGAGGTGGGTGGAGCCCACGCCGTCGTTGATGTTGTGACCGTCAGGTTCGGCGCCGATGACGATGACTTCCGCGCCGGCGTCGTTGAAGACCTGTGGCGAGCATCCGCTGGCGGCACCGTGGGCGCAGTCCAGGACCACCTTGATGCCGTCGAGCCGATGCGGGAGGGTACCGAGGAGATGCACGATGTAGCGGTCCTCGGCGTCGGAGAAGCGTTGGATGCGGCCAACGTCGGCACCGACGGGGCGGACGGGCTCGCTGCCCATCTGCGCCTCGATGGCATTCTCCACGTCGTCGGGAAGCTTCTGGCCGCCGCGGGCGAAGAACTTAATGCCGTTGTCCGGAGCAGGGTTGTGCGAGGCCGAGATCATGACGCCAAAGTCCGCGTCGAGGTCCGCCACAAGGTACGCCGCGGCGGGCGTCGGGAGGACACCGGCGTCATAGACGTCAATCCCCGAGCTGGAGAGCCCTGCCTCAACGGCGGCGGCAATGAATTCCCCGCTCGCGCGGGGGTCGCGGGCCACCACTGCGCGGGGCCTGGTGCCGCTCGTATTGCGGTCATGCCCAAGCACTACGGCCGCCGCCTGGGCCAGCTGCATCGCCAGTTCTGCCGTCAACAGGCCGTTAGCAAGACCCCGGACACCATCAGTT
>NZ_QAIQ01000427.1 GCF_003061105.1 Arthrobacter sp. HMWF013 | reverse complement strand
CTTCTGCTCGCGCTTTTTGCCGGCTTCGCAGTCTTCGCCTACGTGCTGGATCAGCTGACCAAACTGTGGGTAACGTCCTCGATGGTGGAGGGGGAACGCATCCCTGTGCTGCCGCCGCTCCTGCACTGGTACTTCATCCGGAACTCAGGCGCCGCATTCTCCATCGGCGAAAACGTGACGTGGGTGTTTTCCATCATCATGGCCGGGGTATCAATCGCCATCCTGTTCCAGGTGCGCAAACTGGGTTCGGCATGGTGGTCGTTGGCGCTCGGACTCCTTCTCGGCGGTGCGCTGGGCAACCTCACGGACCGGCTTTTCCGGGAACCGTCCTTCGGGATGGGCCACGTGGTGGACTTTATCCAGCTGCCCAACTTTGCGATCTTCAACATTGCCGATTCTGCCGTCGTCTCGGCTGTTTCCATCATCTGCATCCTGACCCTGCGTGGAATCTCCCTCGATGGTTCCCGGCACGTCTCTGCCCCACAGAAGAAAGCCGATGATGCCTGAACGCGTCGTAGTGGCCGAGGAATTCGGCGGAACACGGGCCGATGCCGGACTCGCAGGCCTGATGGGGATCTCCCGGAACCTGGCCGCCACGCTGATAGCCGAAGGCAACGTGGTCAGCCGCGGCAAGAAGCTCGGCAAGTCCTCGCGACTTGCTGCCGGGGAGGTCCTGGAAGTGACGGTGCCTGATCGACGGGACCCGCTCGAAGTGGTGGAGGAAGTTGTGGAAGGCTTGAAGATCCTGTTGGACGACGACGACTTCGTCGTCGTGGACAAACCCGTGGGGGTTGCAGCGCATCCGTCGCCCGGGTGGGTGGGGCCCACCGTGGTGGGTGGCCTTGCCGGCGCCGGGTACCGCATTTCCACGTCCGGTTCCCCTGAACGGGCCGGAATCGTGCACCGGCTCGACGTCGGGACATCGGGCGTGATGGTGGTGGCCAAGACCGAGCGGGCCTACACGGCGCTCAAGCGGGCCTTCAAGGAGCGCACCGTGGACAAGGTGTATCACGCCGTGGTCCAGGGCCTCCCTGATCCCCTGGAAGGCACCATCGACGCGCCCATCGGGCGTCACCCAGGACATGACTGGCGGTTTGCCGTCATCGAGGACGGGCGTCCGTCCATCACGCACTACGAGGTGCTCGAAGCCTTCGGTAAGGCCACCCTGGTGGAGGTGCACCTCGAAACAGGCCGTACCCATCAGATCCGGGTGCACTTCTCAGCACTGCGGCACCCCTGCGCCGGAGACCTCACTTA
>NZ_QAIQ01000426.1 GCF_003061105.1 Arthrobacter sp. HMWF013 | reverse complement strand
ATCCTGGTACGTGACCGCCACGACCGTGGCCACCGGCAGGTTGCCCGGTCCGCCGCCCGGTCCGCTGTCCGCCGGGGCAAGGTGCGCCACCCCGGCCCAGGTCGGCAGGGCAGTCCACACCACGCCGGTGTGGGAGTACCACTGGTCATCCACGATCGCGGAGACGGTCAGGCCGGTGCCGCCCACCGTGGCGGTGTCCCCGACGTCGAGCGACAGATCCGCCGCCACGGTTGACCCGATCACCACCGCCCCCACCCGGACCGGCGCCGGAGCCAGCTGCCCGCCGTCGGCCACGCCGAACACCGCCACGTTGGTGGTGCCGCCGTCGCCGCCCTGGAGGCGGGACTGGCTGATGCCCAGGGCCTCGGCCCGGTCCACCCCCGCGGCATGCCCCCAGCTGTCCACCTGTGCGGCCGTCACTTCACTTTCGGTGAAGGACGCCGTGGGTTCGTTGGTGCCCGGAGCGCCGAACACGATGCTGTCCACCGGCCGGGACGCGGCCCCGGCCCCGGAATGACCTGACCCCAGCTTTCCGATGGCCGAGGTGGACTGGTCGCCCAGCCCGGCGGTGAGCCCGGAGAGCATCACCAGCAGGACCGTCACCAGGGCCACGACGCCACCCATGAGGGCGAACCGTCCTTTGGCGAACCGGATATCGCGGATAGCGAGAAACACGTTGTACTTCCTTCAGTTCGGGGGAATTCCTTCTCTGTCCACTGTCCTTTCCGCGGCCGCGGCCCACATCGGGGATCTGGTTGAGCAGGGCGGGCGGAAAGGCTGAGGCTGCGGTCAACCTTTTGGTTGATCCGCCCGCCGCCGCAGGCGCATAAGCTGATGAAATGCTTGCCGCGGACCCTCAGACCACACCGTCGGGTGCCGCCATCCTGCGGTTCCTGCGGGTGACGCTGCACATGGGGTTTGCGGTCCTGCTGCTGGTCGCCATCCTGCGCCTCCACTTCGGGGACAGCGCGTTGGGGGACGGCACCTCGGGGAATGGCACGTCCGACGGCGGCGCTCCCGCGGGAGCGCAACGCTACGTTTGGTCGGCGCTCGCACTGGCCCTCGCGGCGGCGTACGTCGCAGGCACCGTGCTGGAGAAGCGGTACGCCGCTGGCCGTTCCGGCTTTAACCCGCACCCTTACGCCGTCGTGTGGCTTGGCCTGGTGACGGCACTGTGGGGTGTCCTCCTGGCCGGCAGCCCTGATTTTTCCTGGCTGGCTTTTCCGCTGTTCTTCCTGCACCTGCACGTGCTGCCGCGCCGGATTGCCCTGCTCACCATCACCATGATGACCGCGGCCGTGATTGCGTCCCAGTGGCTGGCCAGCGGGCTGCCGGTGCCCACCCTGCCCGTGGTCCTGGGACCGCTGCTGGGTGCCGGGTTTGCCGTCGTCACCGGCCTTGCCTACCGGGCCTTGTTCCTGGAAGGCGAGGCGCAGCGGCTGGCCGCGGACGAGCTCCGGCGGACCCGTGCCCAGCTGGCCGGCACCCAGCACGAGGCCGGTGTTTTGGCCGAGCGGGAGCGCCTGGCCCGCGAAATCCACGACACCCTGGCGCAGGGCCTGTCCAGCATTGTGCTGGTGGCGCGCGCTGCGGAGAAGTCCCTCACAGACGGCGATCTTGCCACCGCCGCCGAACGGTTGGCGCTGGTGCAGCAGACGGCATCCGGAAACCTGGCCGAGGCCCGCAGCTTCGTCCGCGGGCTCACCTCACCCCACCTCCTGGAGTCCTCGCTCGCGGAAAGCCTGCAGCGCCTCTGCGCCGAGACGGAAACCTTGGCTGCTGCCCGGGTCGACGGCCTGCGCTGCCGGTTCGAGCTGGTGGGCGATCCCGCAGAGCTTCCGCCGCAGTACAGCGTCACCCTGCTCCGGGCCGCCCAGGCCAGCCTCGCCAACGTCCGGCAGCACGCACAGGCAAGCACCGCCGTCGTCACCCTGGCCTTCCTCGGGGACGAAGTCACCCTTGACGTGTACGACGACGGC
>NZ_QAIQ01000425.1 GCF_003061105.1 Arthrobacter sp. HMWF013 | reverse complement strand
GGCCTGGCGCACCACCTCGTAGGCCCCCTTGCTCACCCCGCCGGTGGTGACAATAAGGTCCACGGCACCGGTGTGGCCACGCAGCAGCGTCTGGAGTTCTTCAGGCCTGTCCGACGCTATGGCCGTGCGGATGACTGCCAGACCCGCCTGGCTCATGGCGCTTTCGAGGAGGGTGCCGTTGGCGTCATAGATCTTCCCCGGCGGCAACGGCCGGCCCGGCTCCACCACTTCGTCGCCGGTGGTGACCAGGAGGACGGTGAGGGGCCTGCGGACCGTGACGTCAGCGACGCCAAGGGCGGCCAGCAGGCCCAACTGCGCCGGCCCCAGGAAGGTGCCCTTTGCCAGCGCACACTCCCCCGCCGCTATATCGCTGCCAACGGACCGGACGAACGTCCCCGCCGCGGTCACCGGCAGCCATACAGTGCCCGTCTCGCCGGGGACCGGGAACCGGTCGGGAACCGCACGCTCCACGGGCACGACGGCGTCGGCACCGGCAGGAATCATTGCTCCCGTCATGATGGGAGCGGCGGTGCCACTGCGAAGTTCTGCCGGTGTGGCACCTGCCGGAACGGGGTCAACGACCCGCAGCTCCGCACCGCCGTCGGGCGCTCCGCTCGTCCCAAGGGTGCCGCCGTCAGGGGCCGGTCCGTCAGACTGCCCACGGGTCACGTCCAGACCGTTGACGTCTGCGCTGTTGATGGCGAAACCATCCATTTGCGAGTTGGCAAACGGCGGCAGGCTGACCGGCGCGAGCACATCTTGGGCCAGCCCTCTGCCGAGGGCGTCCCTCAGGGCCAGGGTTTCGGTCCGGTCCGGGGACTGCAGGAGCGGTGCCAGCAGCGCGGCTACAGCGCTGCGGTGTTGGGCAACGGACCGGGCAGCGTGAGCGTCGTGGCCCCGGCGGCCATCACCGTGCTGGCTGGTACTGCTGTGCATGGGTCTGCCCTCGGTGTCGGCCGTCATGGATTCACGTCAACTCTAATCGTGTGGAAGCCAGTAGCTCCGTCCGGAGCCGGCGGGCGGCTCTCCTCGGCCTGCGGCAAGCCGTCGAGGTCTGTGGCACGTACCTGGACCTCATACTGTCCGGGCGTCAGCTGGATGCCCAGTTGCCACTGGTACCAGGTATCCAGCGAGATCCCTGGCGCAAGCTCGGCCTTCTGCCAGGGACCCCGGTTGACCCGGAGCTCCACTGTGCCGATCCCGGTGTGCTGGGCCCAGGCCACACCGCCGAACATCACCGTTCCGGCGCTGACCCGCCGGCCGGTGCGGGGCACGTCAATCCTCGACGACGTCTTGATCGGTCCGCGGTCCGACC
>NZ_QAIQ01000042.1 GCF_003061105.1 Arthrobacter sp. HMWF013 | reverse complement strand
ATGCCGGCGGGGTCGCGGCCGTCCTGGAAGTCGTCGTAGAAGCCGGCGGCGGAACCAAGGGCCGCGTATTCGGCGGCGTACCGGGGATCGTTGTCGCCGAGCGCGATGAGGGCTGCGGTTCCGATCGCGACGGCGTCCGCGCCAAGGGCCATGGCCTTGGCGACGTCGGCGCCGGTGCGGATGCCACCCGAGACGATGAGCTGGACCTTGCGGTGGACTCCGAGTTCCTGGAGAGCCTGGACGGCCTGCGGGATGGCGGCGAGGGTGGGGATGCCGACGTTCTCGATGAACACCTGCTGCGTCGCGGCAGTACCGCCCTGCATGCCGTCGACCACCACAACGTCCGCACCGGACTTCACGGCGAGCGCAGTGTCGTAGTACGGGCGGGAGGCGCCGATCTTGACGTAGATGGGCGTCTTCCAGTCGGTGATCTCGCGGAGTTCGCCGATCTTGATCTCCAGGTCATCCGGGCCGGTCCAGTCCGGGTGCCGGCTGGCCGAGCGCTGGTCGATCCCCACCGGCAGCGTGCGCATTCCGGCGACGCGTTCGGTGATCTTCTGTCCCAGCAGCATGCCGCCGCCGCCGGGTTTGGCACCCTGGCCGAGGACGATCTCGATGGCATCGGCCTTGCGGAGATCGTCCGGGTTCATGCCGTAGCGGGACGGGAGGTACTGGTACACGAGGTGCTTGGACTGGCCGCGCTCCTCAGGCGTCATGCCGCCGTCGCCCGTGGTGGTGGAAGTCCCCACCTCCGAGGCGCCGCGGCCCAGCGCCTCTTTGGCGTTGGCGGACAGGGCGCCGAAACTCATTCCGGCGATGGTCACCGGAGTCTGCAGGTGCAGGGGGCGGGTGGCGTGCCTGTCGCCGAGGACGACGTCGGTATCGCACTTTTCGCGGTAGCCCTCCAGCGGGTAGCGGGACATGGAGGCGCCAAGGAAGAGCAGATCGTCGAAGTGCGGGACCTTGCGCTTGGCGCCCCAGCCGCGGATGTCGTAGACGCCGGTTGCGGCGGCACGCTGGATGTCGGCGATGGTTGCGCGGTCGAACGTGGAGGACTCGCGGAGGCCCAGTTCAGCGACGTTCCGGGTGTCCTGCACGGGTGCGGGGAACGCGGTGTCCTGGGCTGGAGCACTCTGGGGAAGGGAGGTGATGGTCATGGTGGCTCCTAGTACGCCGTCGAGTTGTGGACGCTGAAGTGGTAGAGGTTCCGGGCTGAGCCGTAGCGCTTGAAGTCGGCCGGGTTGTCGGTGCGTCCGGCGGCAGCGAGCAGCCCGGCGAGTTCGGTCAGGTGCTCTTCCTTCAGGGGCTTTTCGATGCAGTCGGCGCCGAGGGAGGCCACGGTGCCTTTGACGTAGATCCGGGCCTCGTAGATGGAGTCGCCCAGGGCTTCGCCGGCATCTCCGCAGACCACCAGGCGTCCGGCCTGGGCCATAAACGCGGACATGTGGCCGATGTTGCCGCCCACCACAATGTCCACGCCCTTCATGGAGATGCCGCAGCGGGCGCTGGCGTTGCCGTCGATGACCACCAGGCCGCCGTGGCCGGTGGCCGCCGCGGACTGGGAGGCGTCGCCCTTGACGTGGACGCGGCCGGACATGATGTTCTCGGCCAACCCGACGCCGGCATTGCCCTTGATGGTCACATCGCCCTTTTGGTGCATCCCGGCCGCGTAGTAGCCGGCGTGGCCTTCGATGGCCACCGAGACGTTGGCGTTGATTCCCACCGCCAGGCTGTGCTTGCCCTCGGGGTTGGTGACGGTCCAGGACTGGCCGTCAACGGCGTTGTGCAGGGCCTGGTTGAAGGCGCGGACCGGGCTGCCGGCCAGGTCAACAACGAACGTTTCCTGCGTTGATCCGGTGCTTGCAGCGGTGCTGGTTTCTTGGCTGCTGGTTTCGGGCGCTGTCAGAGTGACCATGTGTAGACCTTTCCGGGTTCCGGTTCAAAGATGCGGGCGTTTTCGATGCCGGGCAGGGCGGCCAGGGCACGGTATTCGGAGGCCATGGCCACGTAGTCGTCGGTTTCGGCGATGATGGCCGGCTTGCAGGCGATGGGGTCCCGGACCACGGCCATGCTGTCCGCGGTGGTCACCACCAGCGTGTAGAAGCCGTCGAGGACCTTGCCCAGGTTGACCAGGGCTTCCTCGAGGGTGTCGCCCTGCTGCAGGCGGGAGGCCACGTAGCGGGCGCCCACCTCGGTGTCATTCTCGGAGTCGAACACCACGCCCTCGCGCTTGAGGTCGCGACGGACGGTGGCGTGGTTGGAGAAGGAGCCGTTGTGGACCAGGCAGAGATCGTCGGCAACCGAGAAGGGGTGCGAACCTCCAGCGGTCACAGCGGATTCAGTGGCCATCCGTGTGTGGGAAAGGCCCTGGCTTCCGGCCATCGCTTCGAGCCCGTGCTCGGCGGCGATCGCCATGGGGTGGCCAACGCTCTTCATCACCGCGACGTGCTCGCCGCGGCCAATGATGGTGGAGCCCGGGAGGGTTTCGCTGACCGCCTTCACCAGGAGATCAGTTCCGACGGCGGCGCTCACCAGGGTGGTATCTCCCACCACCCGTACCGCGGTACCGGCGTCCGAAGGCAGCATGCCGGCCACCGCGAGCTGGATCTCTCCGACAGGCAGGCCCTGGTCCTTGCCCAGGATGCTAAGCGTGGACGTTCCAGGCGAGACCAGGCCCGGGGTGTCATAGACAGCCATGCCCGCGGAGTCCGGGCCACGGTCCACGATCTGGCACATCATCGAGGACAGGAGGCTGCCCATCTGGGGGTGCAGCAGGGGGTTGCGCAGCTGCAGCGCGGCGATTCCGCACATGTGGGGTTCCTTTGCTTGGTGGAGCTGGTGCTTTGCTGGAAGTTCTTGGTTGGGAGGCGGGTCAGATGGACGTCAGGTACGTGCGGATTTCCCAGTCGCTGACCTGGTTGTGCCAGCTGAGGAATTCCTCTTCCTTGGCATCGGCGTAGTACCTGCCGATCTCCGCGTCGCCGCTCAGGCTGGCCAGGATCACCGGATCCTTCCGGAGGGCTTCGACGGCGTGCAGGAGGGTGGCAGGCAGAAGGTGGGCATCAGGCTTGGACTCGCCCGGGCCGGAGGGCATTCCCGGATCGACGGCGCGTTCAACGCCGTCCAGGCCCGCTTCGATGGCGGTGGCGATGGCCAGGTACGGGTTGGCCGAGCCGTCACCGGAGCGGAGCTCGATCCGCTTGTTGTCCGGAACGCGGATCATGTGGGTGCGGTCATTGCCGCCGAACGACGCCTTCCGCGGCGACCACGTGGCACCGGAGGAACTGGTGGTGGCACCCGAGCGCTTGTAGGAATTCACTGTGGGCGCCAAAAACGCCTGCAGCGCAGGAGCGTGCTCAAGGATGCCGCCGATGAACGAATACGCGAGCCCCGACAGCCCAAGGCCGCGGCCGCCGTCGTCTGCACTGCTCCCGTCAGCCGGGAACAGCGCCTCGGCGCCGGACCACAACGACAGGTGGAAGTGCAGCCCGGTGCCGGTCCGGTCTGTGAAGGGTTTGGGCATGAACGTTGCGGTCATGCCACGCTGTTCGGCGAGGATGTTCAGGATGTAGCGGAGGCTGACCACGCGGTCTGCGGTGGTGAGCGCGTCAGCGTAGTTGAAGTTCTGTTCGAACTGGCCGGCGGCGTCTTCGTGGTCGTTGGCGTAGTTGCCCCAGCCGAGGGAGTTCATCGCCTCCGAGATGGAGGTGAGGTGATCGTACATCCTGGTGACACCGCGGGCGTCGTAGCAGGGGCGGGGCGAATCGTCGCGGGCATCAGCGGTACTCAGCGTCCCGTCGTCGTTCCTGTTCACCAGGAAGTACTCAACCTCCGCGCCGATCTTGGCCTGCATGCCCTTCCCGGCCAGGCGGGCGAGCGTGTTCTTCAGGATGACCCGCGGGGCGTACGGCCAGGGCTTGCCGTCAACGTGCGGGTCGCAGTGGATGATGGCCAGGCCATCCTTGATGAAGGGCACGGGGGTGAAGGAGGCCAGGTCCGGGATGGCGATCAGGTCGGAGTCCTGGGGCTTCTGGCCAATCAGTCCGGCCGCGTAGCCGGCGAAGCCCATGGCCCCGGCCTCGAGTTCATCGGCGGCTTCAACGGGGACGAGCTTGGCGCAGGGCTTGCCGGTCATGTCCACGAAGGTAGCCAGGAGGAAGCGGACATCGTGGGCCTGGGCGATGTCCTTCAGGGAAATGTGATCGGCCGGGGTGATGGATGGTGCGGATACAGCAGGGGTTGCGACACTCGTCATCGAAACATTCCTGTCCGGTTGGTGTTAGCTACTAGTAAACCTTGTTGCACCAGAGTAGCCAAACCGCCGTTACGGGCGTCCTGCAGGAATGTTAAATCCTTGTTTCACGAAGGCCCGGCACTTCACCGGGAAAGCGGACCTGCCGCTTTTAGGCTGCACCCTAAGAGGCGAGCCTCGCAGGGGTCTTGGGACCAGGAGCGGTCATGTCGAGAGAAGTTTCCGGCCGGTTGATCTCGGCCCAGACCGCATCCAGGGAAAGGCCCACCACCTCGGCGATCGCGGCGATGGTCGGGAAAGCGGGGGTGGCCACCCGGCCCGTTTCGATCTTCCGGAGGGTCTCGGGTGAGACGCGGGCATCGAGCGCGATCGAGAGCATCGAGCGCTCGCCCCTGGCGCGACGCAGGAGAGCGCCGAGGCGTTCCCCGCGCTCCACTTCTTCGGTTGTGAGTGGCAATCTGACCATGGCTCCAATTCTAATACCGGGATAATATGGCCGGTATAGTTATTGGTGCTGAGGACTGCTACGAAAGGCGCTGCATGATCGAGATCCTGAACCCCGCCGAACTGGCCCGCGCAAAGGAAACAGGCGCCCTGGTCGCCAACATCCTGCAGACGCTGAAGGGCCGCAGCAAGGTGGGCACGAACCTCCTGGACATCGACCGGTGGGCCAAGGACATGATCGTCCAGGCCGGAGCGGACTCCTGTTACGTCGACTACGCGCCATCCTTCGGACGCGGACCGTTCGGCCACTACATCTGCACCGCCGTCAACGACGCCGTCCTCCATGGGCTGCCACAGGACTACGAACTGGCCGACGGCGACCTGCTGACCCTCGATCTCGCCGTCTCCAAAGCTGGAATCGCCGCGGACTCCGCCATCAGCTTCATCGTGGGCGAATCACAGCCCGCGGAGAGCGTGGCGTTGATCAGCACCACCGAACGCGCCCTGGCCGCAGGGATAGCGGCCGCCGGACCCGGAGCGCGCATCGGCGACATCTCCTACGCCATCGGCGCCGTCCTCAGTGAAGCGGGGTATCCCATCAACACCGAGTTCGGCGGCCACGGCATCGGATCAACCATGCATCAGGACCCGCACGTTCCGAACACGGGACGGCCAGGCCGAGGCTACAAGCTCCGCCCTGGGCTGCTGCTGGCACTGGAGCCATGGGTCATGGTGGACACCGCCCAACTCGTCACGGATGCGGACGGGTGGACGCTCCGAAGCGCGACGGGATGCCGGACAGCACACAGCGAGCACACCATCGCGATCACCAGGGACGGAGCGGAAATCCTCACCCTCCCGCAGTAGACCAGCGCCGGGCCAGCCTGCAGATTGGGACCTAGATCAGGCCCTGGGCAAGCATCGCGTCCGCTACCTTGACGAATCCCCCAATGTTGGCGCCGAGCACATAGTTGCCAGGTTCCCCGTATTCGTCAGCGGTGGCGGCGCAGCGGTGGTGAATCCCCACCATGATCTCCGTCAGGCGCTGTTCGGTGTGCTCGAAGGACCAGGAGTCGCGGCTGGCGTTCTGCTGCATCTCCAGCGCCGAGGTGGCCACGCCGCCCGCGTTGGCGGCTTTGCCCGGTCCGAACAGCACGCCGGCGTCCTGGAACACCGAAACCGCGTCACGGGTGGAGGGCATGTTGGCGCCTTCCCCGACGGCAAGGAGGCCGTTGCGGACCAACCTCGCGGCAGCATCGCCGTCGAGCTCGTTCTGCGTGGCGCACGGCAAGGCCACGGTGGCATTGACGTCCCACACGGAGCCTGCCTCCACGTAGGCAACGCCGGAACGGCGCAGTGAGTAGTCCTTGAGGCGTCCGCGTTCCGTTTCCTTCACCTGGCGGAGGAGCCCGACGTCGATTCCGGCCTCGTCCACGATGTAGCCGGAAGAATCGGAACAGGCCACCACCATGGCGCCGAGTGTCTGGGCCTTGGCGATGGCGTTGATGGCTACGTTGCCGGAGCCGGAGACCACGACGCGCTGGCCGTCGAATGACGTTCCGCGGGTCTTGAGCATCTCTTCGGTGAAGATCACGGTGCCGAAGCCGGTGGCCTCGGGCCGGACCAGCGAGCCGCCCCAGGAAATGCCTTTGCCGGTCAGGACACCGGATTCGTAGCGGTTGGTGATGCGCTTGTACTGGCCGAAGAGGTAGCCGATCTCGCGTCCACCCACACCGATATCACCGGCGGGGACGTCCGTGTATTCGCCGATGTGGCGGTACAGCTCGGTCATGAACGACTGGCAGAACCGCATCACTTCGGCGTCGCTGCGGCCGCGGGGGTCAAAGTCCGAACCGCCCTTGCCGCCGCCGATGGGCATGCCCGTCAGCGCGTTCTTGAAAATCTGCTCGAAGCCCAGGAACTTCACAATTCCGAGGTAGACGGAGGGGTGGAAGCGCAGGCCGCCCTTGTAGGGGCCCAGGGCGGAGTTGAATTCAACCCGGAAGCCGCGGTTGATCTGCACGCGGCCGGAGTCGTCGGTCCACGGCACGCGGAAGATGATCTGCCGTTCGGGCTCGCACAGCCGCTCCAGTATGGCGGCTTCGAGGAACTCCGGGTGCCGGTCGTGGACGGGTCCAAGGCTCTCGAAAACCTCGGTCACTGCCTGGTGGAATTCAGCCTCGCCGGGGTTCCGCGCCAGCACGGTATTCCGGATGGCTTCGAGCCGCGAGTCCACACTGTCTCCTCAAATTTATTGAATGTTCAACACACCATGGTAGCAACGATTAGTACCGCCGGACTTCCTGTAGCCTGCCCCGCAGCCTTTGATGGCCCTGCCAATGCCTGTCAGCGGGCATCTTCCCGTGGCATACTTCCCTAACCACGAGCCGGTACGATCAGCCGGCCGCAGGCAGGAGGAGCGGATCCATGCAGGGCCAGGTCAACGTGGACGAACCGGCATATCAGCATGTCCTGGACGCACTGAACCGCGAGCCGGCCCTGGCGGAAGGCGATCCGGGCAGCGCCTTCAGGCAACGCCTTGACCGTCACTTCCCCGAGCTCTGCGGGCTCTTCCACGGCCTGTACAGAACACGGGAGGACTGGCTTGACCAGCTCACCGCCCTGGTGGTCCAGTGCGCCCGCTCGTGGCAGGAGCGTCCGGCCGCGCTGAAGGCCGTCGACGCCGCACGGGAGGGGAACAGCAGTTGGTTCCTGTCCAACACCATGCTCGGCGGGGTCTGCTACGTGGACCGGTACGCGGACAGCCTGGACGGCGTCCGTGCCCGGATCCCGTATTTCAAGGAGCTGGGCCTCACCTACCTCCACCTGATGCCGCTGTTCCTGGCGCCGGAGCCGCATTCCGACGGCGGTTATGCGGTTTCCAGCTACCGCCAGGTCAACCCGAAACTGGGCACCATGGAGCAGTTGCGCGAGCTGGCGGCGGACCTCCGGAACAACGGGATCAGCCTCGTGGTGGACTTCATCTTCAACCACACGTCCAATGAACATGAGTGGGCCCGGCGGGCGGCAGCAGGCGATCCGGAGTACAGCGACTACTTCTGGATCTATCCGGACCGCACCATGCCCGACGCCTTCGAGCGGACCGTGCGGGAGATCTTCCCGGACGACCACCCCGGATCCTTCGTCCCGCTGCCGGACGGGCGCTGGGTGTGGGCCACGTTCCACACCTACCAGTGGGACCTGAACTACGCGAACCCGGCGGTGTTCCGGGCGATGGCGGGGGAAATGCTGTTCCTCGCCAACCAGGGCGTGGACATTCTCCGGATGGATGCGGTGGCCTTCATCTGGAAGCAGCTGGGCACGCCGTGCGAGAACCTTCCCGAAGCCCACCTGCTCCTGCGGGCGTTCAACGCCGTGTGCCGGCTGGCCGCACCGTCGCTCCTCTTCAAATCGGAGGCGATTGTGCACCCGGACGAGGTGGCGCTCTACATCGATCCCGCCGAATGCCAGCTGTCCTACAACCCGCTGCAGATGGCCCTCATCTGGGAGTCGCTGGCCACCCGGGATGTCGCGCTGCTGTCCCAGGCCCTGGAACGGCGGCACAACATTCCTGCCGGCACCTCGTGGGTGAACTACGTCCGCAGCCATGACGATATCGGCTGGACCTTCGCCGACGAGGACGCTGCCGAGCTGGGAATCAACGGCTTTGACCACCGGCGGTTCCTCAATGCCTTCTACGTCAACCGCTTCCCCGGAAGCTTTGCCCGCGGCGTGCCGTTCCAGGACAACCCCCGCACCGGGGACTGCCGCATCTCCGGGACCACCGCCTCGCTGTGCGGGCTGGAGGACGATCCGGAGCACGCCATCGGAAGGATCCTGCTGGCCCACTCGGTGGCCTTCAGCACCGGCGGCATCCCGCTGCTCTACCTGGGCGACGAGGTGGGGCAGCTCAATGACTATCAGTACTTCCTGGAGGAAGGGCACGACGCCGACAGCCGCTGGGTGCACCGGCCCCACTACCCTGCGGAGCAGTACGCCCGGAGGCGCAACCCCGGCACCCCCGAGGGCCGGATCTTCAGCGGCCTGCGCCGCATGACCGAGGTCCGGGCCTCCACTCCTGAACTGGCCGGGACCCGGCTGATCGGTTTCCACACCAACTCTCCCGGCGTCCTGGGCTTCCAGCGTCCGGGCAGCACTGTTTCGGCCGGTGCACGTCCGGCGAGCACCGTCCTGGTGCTGGCAAACTTCAGCGACGGCGTCCGGCAGCTCCCGGCAGTGACGTTTTCCGGGTTCGGGGCTGCCGCCGTCGAACTTCTCACCGAAACGGCAGTAAGGCTCGACGACGGTGTGACGCTCGCGCCGCACCGGTACCTGTGGCTCCGGGTTACTCCTTCCTGACGGCGCCCAAAGGCCCCCGAATGTCCGAATGGCGACACTGATTCACGGCCAATTGGGGGGATTGGGCGGGCCGTGAAAGCATACGGACCATGGCCCAGAAGATTGCGTACCAGGGTGAGCCCGGCGCCAACTCCAATATCGCGTGCATGCAGATGTTCCCTGAGCTGGAAAGCGTTCCCTGCGCCAGCTTTGAGGACGCCTTCGAGCTGGTATCCAGCGGCGAGGCGGAACTGGCGATGATCCCCATCGAGAACTCGATCGCCGGCCGCGTGGCGGACATCCACATCCTGCTGCCGCAGTCGCGCCTGCAGATCGTGGGCGAGTTCTTCCTGCCCATCCACTTCGACCTGCTGGGCATTCCCGGCAGCAGCATTGAAGCGGCCACGGAGGTCCACAGCCATATCCATGCCCTGGGACAGTGCCGGCGGCTGATCCGTGAAGCGGGGCTTCGCCCGGTCATTGCGGGCGACACCGCCGGTTCAGCCCGGGAGGTGCGGGAGTGGAACGACCCCACGAAACTCTCCCTCGCTCCTCCGCTGGCCGCCGAGATCTATGGACTGGAGGTGCTGGCTTCCCGGGTGGAGGACGATCCCTCGAACACCACCCGGTTTGTGGTCCTGGCGCCGGAAAAAGAGCTGCCCGGCAGGGATGAACTGGCCGGGCCGGCCGTCACGAGCTTCCTGTTCCGTGTCCGGAACGTCCCGTCTGCGCTGTTCAAGGCCCTCGGCGGGTTCGCCACGAACGGCGTGAACATGACGCGGCTGGAAAGCTACATGGTGGGCAACGAGTTTGCCGCCACCATGTTCATGGCCGACGTGGAAGGCCACCCCGAGGATTTGGCGCTGAGCCTGGCCCTGGAGGAACTCGCGTTCTTCACCACGGAAGTACGGATCCTCGGTGTGTATGCCGCCGCCGATTACCGGCTGGGCCAGGCGGCAACCGTCTAGGCGGCGCTGCAAAAGGCGCGGGGCCCCCGCTTACGCCCCGGGTTTGTCCGTACCGCTTTCACGCGGAGGTTCCACCACTGGCATGCTTCCCGTCGCTGTCGGAACGGGCGGAGTGAGCACCGAGGCGTAGTCGTGCTGGGTTGAGTACGTCAGGAAGCCCAGATGCGCCTCGTAACGGTCCAGGACGTCGTCGATGACCTGCTGGTGGGACAGCCCCATGAGGTCGTAGCCCTCCGAACCGGTCTGGGCGAAGACTTCCACCCGGTAGTAGACGTCCGTTTGCCGGGACATCCGTCCGCCGAACATCGGCACCGGCGCCTCCACCACCTTGACCTGGTAGTGGAAGTCGCGGTGGTCCGGGATGCTGACCACCAGCGCGTGGCTGGAAATGGCAGTGTGCTCGTCCGGGATCAGGTCCAGGGTGGCCTGGTAGCCCTGGTTGGTGAACTCCCTGACCACATCCGCCAGGGCAGGCTGCACCGTGCGTTCCATGAACTGGGCCACCTGCTTCTTCGACGGATACGAACGCATCCCTGCCAGCCGCTGGCGCCAGGTGCGGTCCGGCACGTGGCCGCCATGGGCCGCCGTCGACTGCCGCCGGAGGACCTGTCCTTCCCGTTCGGCGCGCTCCATGCGCAGTGCCTTGGAGAAGGACGCCATCACCAGCCAGGCGATGATCGTGACCGGCAGGGCGAAGATCAGCGTGGCGTACTCCATGGTGGTCACGCCTCCGGCCACCAGCATGGCGATGGTCAGCAGCGCGGTGAGGACAGCCCAGAAGATCCGCAGCCATTTGGCGCCGTCCTGTGACGGGTCCGGGATGGAGGAGGAGAAGTTGGACATCACCATGGCACCGGAGTTGGCGCTGGTGAGGTAGAACAGCATCCCGGACAGCGTGCCCAGGCCAATCAGGAACCCCGCCCCGGGGAACATCTCCAGCAGGGCATACCAGCCCTGCTCCGGGCTGTCCATGGCCAGTTGTGCGAACTCCGTGTTGCCGTTCAGGACCTCATGCATGGCACTGTTGCCGAAGATGCTGACGATCAGGAAATCGCACAGCACCGGGGCCGTGATGGCGGCAATGACGAACTCCCGCAAGGTCCGGCCACGGGAAATACGGGCCAGGAACAGCCCCACGAACGGACCCCAGGCGAGCCAGAACGCCCAGAAGAACAGGGTCCAGCCGGCCATCCACTCCGAGCCGCCCTCCTCGTAGGCGAAGGTCTGCAGCGTGCGGTCCGGCAGCGTGAACACAAACCGGCCGATGTTCTCCACCATGGAGTTCAGCAGGAAGGACGTCTGGCCGGTCACCAGGATGTACAGCAGCATGGCCGCTGCGCTCCAGATGTTCAGCTCCGAGATCCAGCGGATCCCTTTGTCCACGCCTGACGTACACGCCGCAATGGTCAGTACGACGGCGACAATCACCAGTGCGATCTGCAGGGCCAGGCCCTGCGGCAGGCCGAAAAGCATGGCGAAGCCGACGTTCAGCAGCACCACGCCGATACCCATGGACGTGGCAACGCCGAAGACCGTGCCCACCAGGGTCACGATGTCGATGGCGTCGCCCATTCCGCCGCGGACGCGTTTGCCCAGCAGCGGATAGAGGGCGGCGCGGATGGACAGCGGCATGCCCCAGCGGTAGGCGAAATAGCCCATGGCCATGCCCAGCAGCGCGTACATGGCCCAGCCGGCCACACCGTAGTGGAACATGGTCCAGACCACGGCGTCCTGGGCGGCCGCAGGGGTCTGGCCTTCGCCCACCGGCGGCATCATGTACTGGGTGATGGGTCCGGTCACGGAGTAGAAGAGCATGTCGATGCCCACCCCGGCGGCGAACAGCATGGCCACCCAGGTGAAGAGTTTGTATTGCGGGCGGGAGTGGTCCGGGCCGAGGCGGACAGACCCTTCCTTGGACAGGGCCACCCACAGCACGAA
>NZ_QAIQ01000424.1 GCF_003061105.1 Arthrobacter sp. HMWF013 | reverse complement strand
GATCGACCGGCTGGTCCAGTCCGGACATGTCATCCGGGAACGGCTCGGCACCGACCGCAGGCAGGTCCAGCTCCGCATGACCCCCAAGGCGTACCAGGACGGAGGCGCCATGTTCATGCCGCTCTCGCGCCACATGGGCACTGCCATGGCCGCCTTCGGCGAGGACGAACTTGAGACGGTCACGCGATTTATGACCGCCATGGTGGAGGCCACCATGGCGGCCCGCCAGGAAGCGTCCGACGACGGTCCCTCCTCCGCCGCGCCGCGCCCCTAGGCTGGAAACCACGCGGCCGCTCCTCCCCATCGGGCCGCGGCGGCGGTAGCGTTTGGTTATGAGTGCGCAGCAGCCTGAAGATGACGATGTGTACACGCACGGCCACCACGAGTCGGTGGTCCGCGCCCACGCCTCAAGGACCGCGGAGAACTCCGCGGCCTTTGTCATTCCACATCTGGCTCCCGGTGTCAGCGTGCTCGACGTCGGCTGCGGACCAGGCAGCATCACCTGCGATTTCGCGGTGCTGGTTTCCCCCGGCAAGGTGACGGGGCTGGACCGTTCGACGGACATCATCACCCAGGCCACGGCGCTGGCCGCAGAGCGCGGCGTGGCGAACGCCGAGTTTGTGGCCGGCAATATCTATGACCTCGACTTTGAGGACGAAACGTTCGATCTGGTGCACGCCCACCAGGTCCTGCAGCACCTCACCGACCCGGTGGAAGCACTCCGCGAGATGCGCCGCGTCGCGAAGCCGGGCGGGATCGTGGCAGTGCGCGACGCCGATTTCCACGGCATGAGCTGGTACCCCGCCATCCCCGAGCTGGACGAATGGATGGAGCTCTACCAGCGGATTGCCCGGCGCAACGGGGCCGAACCCGATGCCGGCCGCCGCCTGGTCTCCTGGGCCCAGTCCGCAGGTTTCACCGACGTTGCCCCCACCAGCAGCAACTGGCTCTACGCCACAGGGCAGCAGCGGCGCTGGCAGGCCCGCGTCTGGGGCGAGCGTGTGCTGCACTCAGCATTCGCGGAGCAGGCGCTTGAGTACGGTTTCGCCAATCCCGCGGACCTCGCCCGGATCTCGGCCGGCTGGCACCGCTGGGGGTCCACCGACGACGGCTGGTTCCTCATTCCCAACGGCGAGGTCATCGCCCGGGCCTGATCCCGTGGTGAAACCAGGGCTGAACCCGGCACTAAACTTGACTGGTGCAAATCTCCCTTTGGCTGGCCCTGGTTGGCGCCGGCACACTGATCAGCTTCACGCCCGGCGCCGGGGCCATCAACACCATGAGCAACTCGCTGACGTCCGGCTTCAAGCGGTCCATCTGGGGAATCCTGGGCCAGCAGGCAGCCCTGGTGGTCCATGTGGTGATCGTGGCGCTGGGTGTGGGGGTTCTGGTGGCAAGTTCCCCGGTGGCGTTCAACGTGATACGCTATGCCGGCGCCGCCTACCTGGTGTATCTGGGAATCCGGCAGTTCCTGAGCAAGCCGGACCTGGATCAGGAGCAGGCCGCTGCGCTGGGAAACGAGCCGGCGTGGTCAATGTTCCGGCGCGGCCTCTGGGTGAACCTGCTGAACCCCAAGGCGATCGTTTTCTTCCTCGCCTTCATGCCGCAGTTCATCCGCCCGGAACAGCCACTCCTCCCGCAATACCTGGTCCTCACTGCCACCGTGGTGACCATCGACATCCTGGTCATGTGGTTCTTCTTCGCACTGGCTGCCAAGTCGTTCCAGCGCTTCACCCACAACGCCCACGGGCAAAGAATCCTGAGCCGGATCTTCGGCGTACTTTTTATCGGAGTAGGCATCCTGCTGGCCTTGATCCATTAGGCAGCGGCAGCATCAACCCGGAGTTTACGGTATCTACAAATCCATTGACAAAAGTTGTAAATCTTGCTGAAACGCGGCTAGCCAAGAGGGTCATCCATCTTTCATGCTTAGCTCCATGAACTCATCGCCGAGCCCATACCGCATCATCGCCGTGTGCACCGGCAACATCTGCCGGTCACCCATGGCCGAGCTGATGCTGGCCGCAGCGCTCCGCGCGGAAGGCCTGGACCATGCGGTGTCCGTGGACTCGGCAGGGACCACGGGTTACGAGGCGGGACGGCCGATCGATCCCCGTGCCGCCCGCAGGCTGGCAATCACCAAACTGGGTTCAGAGGCCCATGTTGCCCGCGAATGGCAGGCGTCATGGTTCCGCGAGCGGGACCTGATTCTGGCCCTGGATATCGACCACTACGCCTGGCTGCGCGATGCGGCGCCGGACCTGGAATCCATGAACAAAGTACGCATGCTCCGCAGCTTCGATCCCGCGGTGGCCCTCAGTGATTTGCTGGACCAGGGCATCGAGGATCCCTGGTACGGCGGCCATGCCGATTTTGACAACGTGTGGCAGCAGATCCACAGCGCCATTCCCGGCATGGTGGAGTTCGTCCGCGCGGCGCTCCACCAGGCGTCACCGCCCTCCCACCGGACGTCACCGAGGCAGCAGCTGATCCAGTAGCGGTACGCTCTATTTCATGACCCCCGCACCTGTAATCATCGCCATTGACGGGCGATCCGGCGCAGGGAAGACCACTCTTGCCATCGAACTGGCCGCACTGCTGCGGAACCACCACAAGGTGGCGCTCTTTCATCTTGAGGAAATCTACCCCGGCTGGAACGGCCTCACGGCTGGGATCGAACGCTACGTTTCGACAGTGCTCACACCATTGAGCCGCGGTGACCACGCCAGGTGGATCAGCTGGGACTGGGCCAACCATTACGACGGCGACGCCCGCGTCACTGCGCCGGCTGAGATTGTCATCGTGGAGGGCGTCGGAGCCGCCGCCCAGGAGGCCCGGCCACTGCTCAGCGCCGTCATCTGGGCCGATTCGCCGGACAGCGTCCGCCGGGTACGGGCGCTTCAACGCGACGGCGGAACGTACGAACCTTTTTGGGACCAGTGGGCCGCCCAGGAGGAAGCGTGGCTGGCGGCGGACGACGTCCCTCACGAGGCTGATATCCGGGTGCTCAACAAGGCAGATGGGTCAGCCCCGCCAGACGTGCTGCAGGCCCTCACCTACCTGCCCGCCCTCGGTCCGGTGCTGATCCCGGAGCTTGCGGCCCGCCGCGGCCTCAAGCTCCGGGCGGAGCGGCTTGAATCCCGGCCGGACGCCCCCACCCTCTTCAAAACGCTTTACGGCAGCTCCGGGAACGCTGTGTGGCTGGACTC
>NZ_QAIQ01000423.1 GCF_003061105.1 Arthrobacter sp. HMWF013 | reverse complement strand
CGCCCGCAGCTGCTGAAGGCCCGTGTCTCCGCTGACCGCGGCACCAAGCTGCTGACCTGGCTGGCTGAAGTGACCGTCAACAAGCCCAACGGCGAGCTGAAGGTCCACTCGGATCCGGCAGCCAAGCTGCCCGCCGTAGGTGACCGGCAGCCCGCCGAAGGCTCCCGCCAGCGGCTGCAGGAGCTCGGCCCCGAGGGCTTCGCCAAGGCGCTGCGTGAGCAGACGGCCGTGGCCGTCACGGACACCACGTTCCGCGATGCCCACCAGTCGCTGCTGGCCACCCGGGTGCGCACCCGCGACCTCGTCGCCGCAGGTCCCGCCGTCACCGCCCTGCTTCCGGAACTCCTGTCCGTCGAGGCCTGGGGCGGTGCCACCTACGATGTGGCGCTGCGTTTCCTGGGCGAGGACCCCTGGGACCGCCTGGCTGCACTCCGGAAGGCTCTGCCGAACGTCTGCCTGCAGATGCTGCTCCGCGGCCGCAACACCGTCGGCTACACGCCGTACCCGGAGGAAGTCACGGAGGCATTCGTCAACGAGGCGGCGGCCACCGGTATCGACATCTTCCGGATCTTCGATGCCCTGAATGACGTGAACCAGATGGCACCGGCCATTCGTGCGGTCCGCGCCACCGGAACAGCCGTGGCTGAAGTGGCCCTGTGCTACACCGGCGACATGCTGAACCCGGACGAGAAGCTCTACACGCTGGACTACTACCTTGAACTGGCTCAGCGGATCGTGGATGCCGGTGCGCACATCCTGGCCATCAAGGACATGGCCGGGCTGCTCCGTCCGGCAGCAGCCGCCAAGCTGGTTGCCGCCCTGCGCGAACGGTTCGACCTCCCGGTCCACCTCCACACCCACGACACCGCGGGCGGCCAGCTGGCCACCCTGCTGGCAGCAGTAGATGCCGGCGTGGATGCTGTGGATGTTGCCTCCGCCTCCCTGGCCGGTACCACCAGCCAGCCGTCAGCTTCGGCGCTGGTGGCGGCCCTGGCACACACGCCCCGGGACACCGGACTGGACCTGGACGCCGTCAGCTCCCTGGAACCGTACTGGGAGGCCGTGCGCCGCGTGTACGCCCCGTTCGAGTCCGGCCTGCCCGGTCCCACCGGCCGCGTCTACAAGCACGAGATTCCCGGCGGCCAGCTCTCCAACCTGCGCCAGCAGGCCATGGCGCTGGGTCTTGGCGAACGCTTCGAAGCCATCGAGGACATGTACACGGCAGCGGACCGCATCCTGGGCCGCCTGGTGAAGGTCACGCCCTCCTCCAAGGTGGTGGGCGATCTCGCCCTGCACCTGGTGGGCCTCAACGCCGACCCTGCAGATTTCAACGAGAACCCGCAGAACTACGACATCCCCGATTCCGTCATCGGCTTCCTCTCCGGGGAACTCGGCGATCCTCCGGGCGGATGGCCGGAGCCGTTCCGCACCAAGGCACTCCAGGGCCGCAGCATCAAGGTCCGCGACGTCGATCTCAGCCCCGAGGACAGCGCCGCGCTCAAGGGAGACTCCAAGACCCGGCAGCACACGCTGAACCGGCTGCTCTTTGATGGTCCCACCAAGGACTACCTCAAGAGCGTGGAGACCTACGGCAACATTTCCGTCCTCGACACCCGCGATTACCTGTACGGCCTCCAGCGCGGGGCCGAGCACGAAATCCAGCTGGAAAAGGGTGTGCGGCTGATTGCCTCGCTCGAAGCTGTCTCCGAACCTGACGAGAAGGGCATGCGCACCGTGATGTGCACGCTCAACGGGCAGTCCCGCCCCGTTGTGGTCCGTGACCGCTCCGTGGTCAGCAATGTCAAGGCCGCCGAGAAAGCCGATCCCGCACAGCCGGGGCACGTCGCCGCACCGTTCGCCGGAGCCGTTACGGTCACCGTCAAAGCAGGTGACACCGTCAACGCCGGCGACACTGTGGCGACCATTGAAGCGATGAAGATGGAAGCTTCGATCACGACGCCGGTTGGCGGCAAGGTCTCCAGGCTCGCCATCTCAGCCGTGGAGCAGGTCCAGGGCGGGGATCTCCTCCTGGT
>NZ_QAIQ01000422.1 GCF_003061105.1 Arthrobacter sp. HMWF013 | reverse complement strand
AACCGGTGGACGTGTCGGTGAAGGACACCTCCAGCGGGGCGGTCCCCGAAATGGGCGTCGCCGTGAACGAGGCAACCGGCGCCGGGTAAGCCGTGGTGAACGTCCAGGTCCTGTCCGACGCCAACGCGTTACCGGCAGCATCCTTCACCCCGCTGGCGCCGCCCTTGATCGTCGCCGTGTACGTCGTACCCGCCGCCAGATCCGCACTGGGGTCCAACGTTGCCACGTTGCCTGTGCCGTTGTACGTCACAGCTGCAGGAACGGGCGCCGTGCCGGGCGTCGTTGCCGTCAACGTGAACGCGGCCGACGTGACCGTCGAGGCAGTCATCGCCTCCGAGAACGTGCCCGTTACATCCGCGCCCACCGCTACACCAGTCGCGTCAGCAGTTGGAGACGTAACCGTCACCGTCGGTGCCGTTGTATCTCTACCGCTGGCGTCGTAGTAATGCCAGTAACGGCTGGTGTCGTCCACGTCGGCGAGCACCAGCAGGCCACTGTTGGCCGTGCCCCGCGAACTGTTGAGGTTCTGCTTCGTCGACGTCACGTTGTGGGCATACTGATCGGCGTCCAGGATGCGGAGCGTCTTCGTCGCAGTGCTGAAATCAATATCGCTCAGCGGCACGGACTTCTCGTAGATAGCGCCCCCGGAGTTGGAGCAGGCCCCGGCGTTCGTGGTGCCGCCCGGCTTTGGATAGGTGGCGAAGGTCCGCAGCATCTCTGTGCTCTCATCAATCAGGAGCATCACCCGGTTCGGGCACTCCGACACAGTCGCGATGGTGTGCGGCGTCCACGTAGTCCCATTCAATGCCAACAGCTGGATCAGCGGCTGGGACGACGCTATGAACGACGTCTTAACAGCCGCGAACACCCGCCCACCCGAGGAGTCCAGCCACTTCAGGTTCATGTGGTCATCACCAGTGCGCTGCCCCGACACCGCCGCCACCGGGGCGGTCCAGTCTGTGTCCGGCGCTCCATCGACGTGGTAGCTCCAATACATACCGTCGGTGGAATCACCGACCTGCCGGCTCCACATCACACCCATCTTGCCGGGTCCGAACGCAATCACAGCCGAAATGTCGTCCACAGAGACGTTGCTCAGCGATGCAGGATGAGCAAAGGGCGTCCCCCAGGTTGCGCCGTCCGTGCCCGTGACGTTCAGGTAGATCCTGTTCCCCTGCTGCCACGTGGCCCACACCCGGCCGGTCGAGTCCTTATCGATCGTCAGCGCCTCAACACGGTAGTTGTTGATCTGTGAAGAACCCAGGAGAGAGTACGTTTTTGTACTGGTGTTGTAGCTGTAACGCCGCATCGTCGTCGGGAAACCCGGATCAGCCGGTGACGGGTCGGTGCTCAGGAACCGATAACTCGCCACATACAAAGTCGTCCCGTCCCACAACACGTCATGATGGGTGTTCGAGCGCGTCTCGGTTGCCACACCCGTATCGACCCACGAATTTGTCGCGGCATTGAACCGGAAGATATGGAAATCCGAGCTGGCGGTGTCCCAAAGGTTCCCCCACCAGGACCCGTCGTTGAACCACAACGCACTCGTGGCGCGCTTTGTGCCGGTCGGTGACCCCGTCCCCGAATGCGACGGGCCCTCAACCCCGACATCCCCCGGGGCAGCCGATGCCGCGACCGGCGCCACCAGGACACCGAGCGCGAGCAGCAGCACTGTCAGCAGTGCGTGGAGC